>JAOAIJ010000021.1 GCA_026414765.1 Clostridia bacterium
TCATGTATCTCCTTCAAGGAATCTTGAAGTTGAAGTGACAAGCATTATGCATGAAATCGGAGTACCAGCTCATATTAAGGGATATCAGTATCTTAGGGATGCAATAATGATGGTTGTTAAGGATTTGGATATCATTAATTCAATAACTAAACAGTTATATCCATCAATTGCTAAGGAATACAATACTACCCCCAGTAGAGTTGAGAGAGCAATAAGACATGCAATCGAAGTTGCATGGAGCAGAGGTCAGGTTGACACCATAGATGCACTTTTCGGTTATACTGTAAGTATAGGAAAAGGAAAACCTACAAACTCAGAGTTTATAGCTATGGTAGCAGATAAGTTAAGACTGGAGCTAAAAGTAAGTTAATAGATCGAAAATAAAAAATGCATCCTAAAAAGGGATGCTTTTTTTATTTACTTTTATTATAAAAATAAAAAAAAGTAGGGAAATTTTCATTCCCTGCTTTTTTTATAATTCTTATTTAAAAAGTCTCCTAAAAAAACTCTTGTGATTTCTTTCTCTCCACTTGCCCAATGAACGGTCAACCTCTGCAAAATGCTTTTCCATCTTACTTTCAAGCTTACGTGCACTATTTTCTACACAAGCTCCTAGTTCCAGCTTTGTTTTAGTGATTTCCTTTGTAATGTGCTCTCTAGCAGAACTTACTTCCGCAGTTACACTGTTTGTAAGCTGCTCACGGAAGTCTTCAAAGAACTGTCTGATATCAAGGGGGCTATCTATCGGATCTATGGTTATTAGAGACATAGATCCGTCGTCTAAAACAACAGGTGGAGGTTCTTCGCTTATACTTTCCGATTCGAGAATTTTTTTTATTGCCTTTATTTCAAGACCTTCGTCTCTCATTTTTTTGATTTGATACATTAGATTTGCGTGTTCCGTAGTATAAAAGCGTCTTCCACGTTCATCTTTTGGAATTTTAAGATTGAATTCCTTTTCATAGTATCTTAGAGCGTGATCTGTTATGTGCAGATATTCGCTTAGTTCTGTAATGGTATAACGTTCCTTTAGTATTTCCACAACATTTCCCCCCGGTTACTATAGTCGAGATACTCCGCGTATCATATACATAATACCATTAGTGTAAAAAGCTGTAAATAAATGGGATATTATTTTCTTAATATTTCCAACAGATTAATCATATCTGCTGGAATAGGGGCAAGGAGATCCATTTCACTTTTGAAAAAGGGGTGTATGAAACGGACCCTGTGAGAGTGAAGTGCTTGCCTGCCTATATATTCATTGAGCATTTCATAAGCAACAGGGGATAATGGAGGATATAAGGTATCTCCAATCAGAGGATGACCGATTCCCTGACAGTGAACCCTAATCTGATGAGTTCTACCGGTTTCCAAAAGGAATTTCAATTTGGTCGCATTGGGAAAAAGTTCAAGTGTTTCATAGTGAGTTACTGCATGATCACCTGATGGAGTGATATGCCTAAGCATTATACTGTCAGGTTTGCGACCTATGGGCATGTTTATCGTACCTTTACAGGGATATACATTTCCATATACTACGCCAATATACTCCTTGGAAAATAGCTTGTTGTTCATCTGCCTTATAAGGGATTCCTGTACATACTCATTTTTTGCAAAAATAATTATACCTGTTGTATCCCTATCAAGACGGCTTACAGGTCTGATCTTTTTTGAAATCCCTTTTGAACTCAAGTAGTACATTATTGCATTGGCGATTGTTCCGGATATATGAGAGCTTGTAGGATGTACAACTATGTTTGACTGTTTGTTGAGTACTATCATGAATTCATCCTCATAGATAATATCCATATCTATTTTTTCTGGAATAATATCACTACAGTCCTCTTCGAAATCAACAAGAGCTTCAATAATATCTCCGGTTTTAACAATGGTATTTACATATACAGGGGTTGAATTACACAAAACTTTACTGCTGTACTTGAGCCTTTTTACAAGTCTTTCTGATAAATCCAATTTGTTTTTCAATATGTATTTCACGTTTTTTCCAGAGGATTCTTCATCCACTATGTATTTTAATATCATTTGATCACCTTTTGAATATAGTGTGTATTAAATCGTTGTAGGGCCGTATGGATATACGGCCGTAAATTTACCAGAATTAAATATCAATATAACAAATGGATATTTACCTATCTAGGGCGGACGTATTGCAATACGTCCCTACATGCGCCAATAAAAAATAATTCGTCTCTGTAGGGAATGGATTGAATGGTTAAATATCCTGCCAAATAGCGGAACACCACGGGGGGCGTTCCCTACAAACAATTATTCAATCGATAATGACGTTAATGCACAACATATTCAAATACTACATCATCATGGACCGAAAATCAAGGCAACTTATTCAGTGTTTAAGCTTGTCAATATATTTAAATTATCCTTAATCATTGAAATAAATCCCGTAGTTGTATAAAATATAAATAATGCTTATTTCAGAACACAATGCAATACCGCATACTAAATTGCACATTTTACTCAAAGAGAGGATTACAAATGAATTTTAGAATACAGAATTATATGAAAAGTGAGTTTGGGATAAATGAAAGCATAGTCAATATCTCAAACTCCATAGAAAAGGAAATCGAAGAAGTAATAAGAGAAATTGATTACATAAAAGAGTACAATCAGATAAAAGTAATAAGGGCTATGCAGAACAACTCCTTGAGTGATTCACATTTTTCTGGGACCACAGGATACGGTTATGATGATAGAGGAAGGGAAGTTCTTGATTCGGTATATGCAGATGTTTTCAAGGCAGAGGATGCATTGGTCAGACATCAGATAGTTTCGGGAACTCAAGCTTTGGCAATATGCATGTATGGAAACCTAAGACCAGGAGAAGAGCTGCTGTCTGTAACGGGAAAACCTTATGACACATTGGAAGAAGTTATTGGAATTAGAGGTGAGGGTGCAGGTTCACTTAAGGAATTCGGTGTATCTTACAATCAGGTAGAACTCCTTCCTGACGGTGGAATGGATTATAATGCTATAAAAGAAGCAATAAATGAAAATACCAAACTCGTCCTTATACAACGCTCAAGAGGATATGGATGGAGACCATCCATAAAGATAGATGAAATTGCAAAAGTCATAGAGTTCATTAAAGGGGTAAAAAAGGATATAGTTGTATTGGTGGATAATTGTTATGGTGAATTCGTAGAGGATAGGGAACCGACTGAAGTTGGGGCTGATTTGGTAGCAGGCTCACTGATAAAAAATGCCGGTGGAGGTCTTGCTCCTACAGGAGGTTATGTTGCAGGAAGAGAAAGTTGTGTCAGGAAAGCGGCATATAGGCTTACAACACCAGGTTTAGGGAAAAAAGTTGGTTCTACTCTGGGACATAACAGATTGTTGTTCCAAGGGCTTTTTCTTGCGCCCCATGTAGTGGCAGAAAGCTTAAAAGGTGCAGTTTTCTGTGCTGCTTTGATGGAGAGGCTCGGATTTGAAACATCTCCGGCAACTACAGAAAAAAGGGGAGATATAATTCAAGCTATAAAGTTCAATAACCCAGACAGCCTGATTGCATTCTGTCAAGGGATTCAGAAGGGTTCACCTGTAGATGCTTTCGTTAATCCAGAGCCTTGGGACATGCCAGGATACGATAGTCCGGTTATAATGGCTGCAGGAGCTTTCATTCAGGGGTCGTCAATTGAACTCAGTGCGGATGCCCCCATAAAGCCGCCTTACGTTGCATATATGCAAGGAGGGCTAGTATATGAACACGTTAAGCTTGGTGTAATGATTGCTGTACAGAAGATGAAAGAAAAGGGAATAGTAAAGATTTAATTGCCTTTTACGGGGTGTTTTTATGGAAGAGAAACCAAATGAAAAAGTGGAAGAGAGAAGCGAAGGAAAAAATTCTAGAATAAAAATTGGTAGTTTTATCATAATAGTATTCATATTGTTGTATGTACCTTCGTTAATACACTGGTTATATGGTGAAACTATAAGTACAGATATTGTCAGAATAGGAGAGCTGGAGGATTCTGTTAATACTGACGGTTATTTCGTACGAAATGAGGAAGTACTTCAGTCACCCTTTGAGGGTACCTGTATTCCTGAGGTGGGAGAGGGAGAAAAAGTTGCTGTCAATACTAATATTGCCACAGTACTTAAGGATGATAGTGACAGCATATTGGAAGCATTAAAGAATAAGGAACTTGATATCATAAAGGCCAAACAGGAAAAAAACAAAAATACTGAAATTTTTTCTGAAGATATTGTTAAGATTGAGAACGAAATAGGTGACAAGGTAAAACTTGTAATTGAGCAAGGAAATAAGAACAGTCTTTTGAAGATTGGGCAAATAAAAGATGATATAGATGAACTGATACAAAAAAAAGCCACAATTTCAGGTGATACAGGTAGTACGGATACTTACATAAATTCTCTGCAGAAGGAAAAGGAAAAATTGCAGTTGCAGATGAGAATGAATACAAGAAATATTGTCTCAAAGTCTTCGGGTATAATATCATATACCACGGACGGATATGAAAACATGTTGAGATCATCAGCAATAAAGGATATTACCCCGAAATTTCTAGAGAGCATAAAAGAAGGGAAGAACATTAATTTTACTGGCAGCAAAACTGTTGAAGCCGGAAAACCCTTTGCAAAAGTTATAAAAGATTTGGACTGCTATATATTAGCAGCATTGACTCCTTCAAAAGCTGAGCGATATAAAGTTGGTGATTCTATTGACATAAGGATAAATGAAATCAGTAAAATAATAGATAGTACAATTGAATATAAATCAGAAAAGATAGATGGCAAAATAATACTTGCATTTAGGGTTAATCAAGGAATAAGTGAAACATCAGGGCTCAGAAAGGTTAACGTCGATATTATTTCAAAGCATTATAAAGGATATAGGGTGCCCTTGAATAGTCTGTTGAATATTGATATGAAAAACATGAAGGCTAAGGTAGTGCTGGTGAAATCAAACTATGCAACTATAAGAGATGTGAAAATCAAAGGCACAGACGAAGAATTTGCCATAGTAACCAGTCTGGACGATAAGACTAAAAATGGAATTGGGCTATATGACATATACGTTTGTAATCCGGGAAATATTCAGGAGGGGCAGATGATAATCAAATGAGTAATGAAAATGACTTTATTAAACACAATATTGAAGATATTCGTAAAAGAGTAGAGAAAGCAGCATTAAAAAGCGGGCGAAGCTTGAGCGACATAGAGATCATTGCTGTCAGTAAGACAGTGGAGCCTGAAAGGATAAATAAGGCTATAGAAGCTGGTTTGAAAAATTTGGGTGAAAATAGGGTTCAGGAATTATGTGAAAAATACGATATATTGAGTGAGGAGTGCAAATGGCACCTCATTGGACATTTACAAACAAACAAAGTAAAGTACATAGTTGACAAAGTGGCCTTAATTCATTCTGTTGATAGAATTGACCTTGCCCGTGAAATTGATTTGAGGGCAAAGAAAGCGGGTAAAATATTAGACATTCTTGTACAGATAAATGTTGCCGGAGAGGAATCGAAGTTTGGGCTCTCTTCAGAGGAATCTCTTGAGTTCATAAAAAATGTAAGCAAGTTTGATAATATAAGTGTAAAAGGCTTGATGACCATTGCTCCACTTGTACAAAACCAGGAAGAAGTTAGGCCGGTCTTTAGGGAATTAAGAAAAATATTTATTGACATAAAGCGGGAAAATATTGATAATATAAATATGGATTATCTTTCCATGGGAATGAGCAACGATTTTGAAGTTGCTATTGAAGAAGGCTCTAATATGGTACGTATAGGTACTGCAATTTTTGGAAGGCGGCAGTATTCTCCATCGGGATGAATCTGCAAACAGCAAAGGATTGTATTTTCTGGACCTAAAGTACTATTTTTATTATTGTTGGAAAGTTATATAATTAAAGTGGCACAATTTATTACAAAAGAAAAAATAGGAGGATTTACTTATGGCAAAGCTATTTGATAAGGTTCTCAATTTTGTTGGTTGGGAAGCGGAAGAAGAAGAGGATATAGTTGAGGAACAGGAAGACTCAAAGGAAGAAATTGCTCAACCCCAGTTCTTACAGCATTCATCAAGAAAACAGCAAAACAAGGTAGTAAATATTCATTCAGCAAGTCAGCTTAAAGTTGTTATTATGCAGCCTGAAAACTTTGACGATGCTCAAGATATCTGTGATCATCTAAAAAGTAAAAAACCGGTTGTTGTTAATTTAGAAGAACTTGATAAGGAAAATGCTCAGAGGATAATTGATTTTCTCAGTGGATCAATTTATGCACTTGATGGAAATATTCAGAAAGTTTCAGGCGGAATATTTATCATAGCTCCTAGTAATGTTGATCTTATGGGAGATTTTAAGGATGAACTGAGAAATAAGGGAGTATTTCCCTGGGCTAAATAGAGCCGGAGGTAATGATGATAACTGTTTATAGAGCTATAGATTTACTTTTGATGATTATTGAGTATGCCATACTTGCAAGGGTAATAATATCTTGGGTACCGGTTCCTAAGGATAATCAGTTCATAAGGCTTTTATACCAAGTCACTGAGCCGGTTTTGGCGCCAATAAGAGGCTTGATTGAGAGGTCTGCCATGGGTAGAAATATGATGATAGATTTCTCACCCATAATCGCATTTATACTTATCAACATAGTCAGGAATGTAATCAGGAGAATGCTGCTCGGTGGCTATTGGATGTTTTAGCTATGATCGACAAAAGTGCTATATTAAAAAGAGTTACAAAGATAGAAGATAAACTGCTGATATCAAAATTACTGGATAAGGCGGAAAAGGCTGAATATATTAATAATTCCGTGTTTTCACATTTTTTGGATCCGTATCAGAGGAGTGTAATCGAGAAAGCTTTAGCTGGGACAAAGAATTTAAACTATGCATTTAGTGGTGGGTACAATGGGGCAGAGAGAGTTATTATTATTTTCGGCCCTAATTTTATTTTTCAGGATGACGATATAATAGATGAGCTTCCCCTTAAAGTCATAAGGGTTGAAGTGCTAAGCAGGGAAAGCTTGACTCACAGAGACTACCTTGGGGCTTTTATGTCCCTTGGTATAAAACGGGAAAAGATTGGTGATATTCTTGTAGGTGAAGAAACCTGTGACATTATTGTTTTAAGTGATATTGCAGAATACATAGCATTTAATCTGGATAGAATAGGCAAAGCCAAAATCATGATAAGCGTAAAAGAAGTAGATAGTATAAATACACCTGATTCAAAAACCAAAGAGATCAAGGCTTCTGTTGCTTCCTTAAGGCTTGATTGTGTGGCAAGTGCAGGTTTTGGCATATCGAGAAGCAAGATTTTGGAGTTGATTAAGGCAGATAGGGTAAATCTGAACTGGGATACGGCCAATACCCCCACCAAGCAGGTTAAAGAGGGAGACACAATTTCTATAAGGGGAAAAGGCCGGTTGGTGATGGAAAGTGTAGGGAGTATTACCAGGAAAGATAGAATCAGGATTTTACTAAAGAAATATATATAGAGAGGTGCCATGTATGAATTACACCCCGAACGATTTGCAAAACTTGACTTTTAAAAAGGGTTTCATGGGCTATAATGAGGATGAAGTAAATGAAGTTTTGGACAAGGTTATAGAAGATTATTCGGAATATGTAAGAGAAAATGTTGAGCTGAAGGATAGGATATCTGTTCTAAATGAAGGAATACAACACTATAAGAATATTGAAGATTCCTTGCAAAATATTTTGATAGTTGCTCAGCAGACAAGTGAGGAGATTAAAAAGAACTCATATGAAAAGGCGGAAAATATTATCAAGGAAGCCGAGCTAAAGGCACAGAGAATAATTGGTGAGGCAAATCAGGAAGTAATTAAAATAAAATTTGAATATGAAGAGTTGAGGAAGAAACTGCATATCTTCAAATCAAAATCAGAAACTCTCCTGCTTTCACAATTAGAGGTATTAAAGCAGATGTTTGAGGATTATGAATAGTAAGTATTGACAGTAAGCCTGACTCTTGACATACAAGCTTTTGTTATTATATAATTCTAGAAAAATAAATATTGAATAAAAACTGCGATTGGAAAGAGTAGATGGTGGTTCTTTTTATAGAGAGCAGGCGGATGACAGGCAATGCTATTACAGATACCTGTGCATTATGGTGCAAGTCCTGCAGAGAATACCTTTGAAAATCATCCATGAGTTGCTACCTGAATAAATAAGTAAGGGATGCCGGCTAAAACCGTTAAGGAATGAAGTGATTAGACAAGCTGAAATACAGTTTGCAGACTACAGGCGATAACTAGTGATAGATTGGATTACTATTGCGTAGCGCTTGAAATAGCTCTGTGATGTCATAATAAATCGGGTGGTACCGCGTGAGATATACCCTCTCGTCCCTATGTAAATAGATCGAGAGGGTTTTTTATTGTTTGGAAAAGTATATTTTCTTAGCATAGGAATTTTATTTAAATATTAAGATGGAGGTATGGAAATGTACGAAAAAGTGTCTACTAATCTAAACTTTATAGACAGAGAGCAGGAAGTCTTAAAGTATTGGAAAGAAAATGAAATATTTAAAAAAAGCATCGAATCCAGAGAAAACGGGCCTACTTTTACTTTTTATGACGGTCCGCCAACGGCAAATGGAAAGCCTCATATAGGTCATATTCTGACACGTGTAATAAAAGACATTATCCCAAGGTATAAGACAATGAAGGGCTATAAAGTTTTGAGAAAAGCGGGATGGGATACTCACGGACTTCCTGTAGAGCTGGAAGTTGAGAAAGTGTTGGGCATTAGCGGAAAACCTGATATAGAAAAGTATGGCGTAGAGCCATTTATAAAAAAGTGCAAAGAAAGTGTATGGAAATACGAGACTGAGTGGAGAAAAATGAGTGATAGGGTAGGGTACTGGGCTGATATGGATCATCCCTATGTAACATACCATAACAGTTATATAGAATCTGTCTGGTGGGCATTAAGAAAGATATGGGATCAGGACCTTTTGTATAAGGGGCATAAGATTGTTCCATACTGCCCGCGTTGTGGTACTTCACTTTCAAGTCATGAGGTTGCTCAGGGCTATAAGGATGTAAAAGAAAAATCTATTTATGTTAAGTTTGCGATAAAAGGTAAAAAGCAGGAGTATCTGATGGCATGGACTACTACTCCATGGACTTTGCCGTCAAATGTAGCATTGACTGTAAATGCAGACTTCACATATGTAAAAGTAAAGTGTGCAGATGAGTACTATATACTGGCTGAATCTTTAGCTGAAACGGTTTTACAGGAAGAGTATACAATTGTAGAAAAGTTTAAAGGTAAAGACCTTGCCGGAGTTGAGTATGAACCGCTTTTTGACTTTGCCGAAATTAATAAAAAGGCTTTCTATGTTGTTTGCGGTGATTTTGTAACTTTAACTGACGGTACAGGAATAGTGCACACTGCTCCTGCGTTTGGTGAAGATGACGCAAGAATGGGAAGAGAGTACGACCTGCCGTTTGTTCAGCTTGTAAATGAGCAGGGGAAATTCGTTGATGCGGTAGAACCATGGAAGGGTGTATTTGCAAAGGATGCAGATTCAGAAATAATTAAAACTCTCGACATGAGGAATCTGATGTATAAATCCCTGGATTATGAGCATTCATATCCATTCTGCTGGAGATGTGATACACCGTTACTTTACTATGCTCGTGATACCTGGTTCATAAAAATGACAGAGGTAAAGGATCGTCTTGTAAAAAACAACAAGAAGATAAATTGGCTGCCTGAAAATATAAGAGACGGACGTTTTGGAAACTTTATAGAAAATGTAGTTGATTGGGGTATAAGCCGTGAAAGGTATTGGGGGACACCATTACCTATATGGGAATGTGAATGCGGACACAGACATCTTATAGGTAGTATAAAGGAATTGAAAGAGATGGGACAGGATGTACCCGAGGATATAGAGCTTCACAAGCCATATATAGATAATGTGTATCTGACATGTCCTAAATGTAAGTCCGGGAAGATGAAGAGGGTTACAGAGGTAATCGACTGCTGGTTTGACTCAGGGGCAATGCCTTTTGCACAATGGCATTATCCTTTTGAAAATGAAGAGATATTCAAGGATAACTTCCCTGCTGATTTCATCAGTGAGGCTCTTGACCAGACCAGAGGATGGTTCTATACACTGCTGGCTATTTCAACCCTGCTTTTTGACGAGCCTGCATATAAGAATGTAATAGTTCTTGGTCTTGTTCAGGATAAGGAAGGGCAGAAGATGAGCAAGCATAAAGGAAATGTAGTTGACCCGTGGACAGTTCTGGATAAACAGGGAGCAGATGCAGTCCGCTGGTATTTCTATACCGGAAGCGCACCATGGCTGCCAAGCCGCTTTTATGAAGAGGCAGTAAGTGAAGGACAGAGGAAGTTTATGGGAACCCTCTGGAATACCTATGCATTCTATGTATTGTATGCAAATATTGATGAGTTTGACCCTACAAAATATAAATTGGAATATGATAAGTTGTCACAGATGGACAAGTGGCTTTTGTCAAAACTTAATACTTTGATAGGCTTAGTAGACAAGAACCTTGAAAATTATCGTATTACAGAATCAGCAAGAGCGATTCAGGAATTTGTCGATGAATTGAGTAACTGGTATGTACGTCGATGCAGGGAGCGTTTCTGGCAGAAGGAAATGAACCAGGATAAGATAAATGCATATATGACACTGAATGCTGCACTTGTTACATTGGTTAAGCTGTCTGCACCATTTGTACCTTTTATGGCAGAAGAGATATACAGGAATATTGTTAAAGGCGTCGATGCAAGTGCTCCTGAAAGCGTACATCTGTGTGATTTCCCTGTAGTGGATGAAAAGCTTATCGATAAAGAGCTTGAAAAGAATATGGAACTTGTATTGAAGCTTGTAGTGCTGGGGCGTGCCTGCAGAAACTCAGCGAATATCAAGAATCGTCAACCTATAGGGAAGATGTATGCAAAAGCTGATTTTGAATTACCGGCAGATTACAAGGAGCTCATTGCTGATGAATTGAATGTAAAAGAGATTATATTTACTGATGATGCTAGCCACTTTACTACCTATAAGTTTAAGCCGCAACTAAAAACACTCGGGCCAAGGTATGGAAAGCTTGTACCTCAGATCGGACAGAAGCTTACCGAGATAGACGGAAACGAAGCAATGAACAGGCTCAGAAGCGGACAGAATATTTCATTTGTTTTAGAAGGAACAGAAATCGTGCTGGTTGAAACAGACTTGCTTATAGAAACTATACAGAAGCAGGGTTTTGTTACAGAAACCGAGAAGGATGTAACTGTGGTGTTAGACACAAATATTACTCCGGAGCTTCTTGAGGAGGGCTTTGTTCGTGAAATCATCAGCAAGGTTCAGACTATGAGAAAAGAAGCAGGCTTTGAGGTACAAGACCATATTAGGCTTTATTACAGTGAAAATGACCGCATTGCTGAGATTATAAGCAAAAACAGGGATCTGATAGCTGAAGAAGTTCTGGCGGATGAAGTCAGTGAAGGGCGTTCTGAACAAGGGTATAATAAAGACTGGAATGTAAACGGTGAGAGCGTTAACATGACTGTAATCAAAGTTTGAACATTCTAAGGTAACGGGTGTGAGTGGAATAAATCCTGTATATTTGCTTATTCTGCTCATTTCCTGTTTATGCGTTAACACGGAGGACATTCTATGATAAAAGTAAATGTTAATCTGGGTGAGAGAAGCTACCCTATATATATTACTACTGACTATTCAGGGATAGGTAAATGTATTTCCAGCGCAAGACTTAACGGAAAAATTGTTGTGATCACAGATACTAATGTTGCTAAGTATCAGGCAGGGGAGTGTATTGCCTCCATTGAAGCTGCGGGATATGAGGTGCAGAAGTATATAATACAGGCTGGAGAGAAGAGTAAGAACCTCGATACGGTAAGTGATATTTACAAATATCTGTTGCAGCTAAGGCTTGACAGGGATTCTGTACTCATAGCCCTGGGCGGCGGTGTAGTAGGAGATATTACTGGTTTTGTTGCTGCAACATTTTTAAGAGGAATAAACTTCATTCAGGTGCCAACCTCTTCACTTGCACAAGCTGACAGCAGTGTAGGAGGTAAGGTGGGGGTAGATTTTGAGGGCAGTAAAAATATCATCGGAGCATTTTATCAGCCGAGATTTGTATATATAAATGTCAACACGCTTAAGACACTGCCAAAACGTGAACTGATAGCCGGTTTCGGTGAAATTATCAAGCATGGAATTATCAGGGATTCGGATTTTTTTGACTATATAGATTATAACACAAAGAAAATATTCAACTTCGATGAGGATATACTGCAATTTATTGCCAAAACTAACTGCAGTATAAAGGGAGCAGTAGTTGAACAGGATGAAAAGGAAAGTGGCCTGAGGGCTGTTTTAAACTTCGGACATACAATAGGGCATGCAATTGAAAGTGTGTATGACTTTGAATTGCTTCATGGTGAATGTGTATCTCTGGGGATGGTAGGAGCTTTCAGAATGGCTCAGATGCTTGAGATGGTCACTGGTGAAACAGTGGAAAAGGTAACAAAAACATTAGCCAGAGTGGGACTACCTGTGGAGCTTGACGGGATAGATGTAGAAAAGGTCTATAAGCAGATGTTTTTTGATAAGAAGATAAAAAATAATAAATTGTCATTTATTCTACCAAGGGGAATCGGTGAGGTCATTCAGGTAAGTATAGATGATGAAGGGCTAATAAAAAAGGCAATAAGTTCGTTGGATTCTAAAAGTAAACAGTAAAGACATAGAAGGGGCTCATGTGAAATGAGCCTCTTACTATACTTACGGGAGCCAAGGTTATAGCAATTAATAATTTTTATACCTTGCTACAGCTGCATCCGGCACTTTCAATATCTATTTTCTTAATAACCTCAAAGAGCATTTTCTTAACTTTATCATTATTTTCACTAAATACCTTATATACCTCTTCCTCTGTCACAGGAGGGATATCCTCACTTCCTTCAAGACCAGCGTCAAAGTCGGTGATAAGTGCGATATTCGCATAGCATATACCCAGCTCTCTAGCGAGATAACATTCGGGATACTGGGTCATGTTGATGACCTCCCAGCCCATTTTACTGAACCAGCGGCTTTCTGCAACAGTAGAAAACCTCGGGCCTTGTATCACAACAACTGTGCCTTTTTCATGAATTGTTATTCCTAATGATTTACCAGTATCAATTGCCAGTTTTCTCAGTTCGGGACAATAAGGATGCGCAGCACTGATATGTTTTGTTTCAGGGCCATCATAATAGGTATCTTTGCGTCCCCAAGTCCTGTCTACGAATTGATCGCATATTACAAAGTCACCTGGTTTTATGTACGGCTGAAGACTTCCGGAAGCAGTTGGAGCTAATATCTTTTTTACTCCTAAATGTTTCATTGCATACAGATTTGCTCTGTACGGTATCATATGTGGTGGAAGGTGATGTTCTCTGCCGTGACGTGGAAGGAAAGCGATCCTTTTTCCTTCATATTCGGCAATGGCAATTTTTTCACTGGTATTTCCGTAAGGAGTTTCAATCTCAATCTCTTCAATATTATCTAAAAAAGAATAAAAACCTGAGCCGCCAAAAACTCCGATATCTGCTTTATATTCCATATAAAACCTCCTGTTCTTATAAATATATATCCAATTACAAGTATATTATAATAATCAGATAGTGCAATAAAAAAATAAAAAGTTGAATATTTCCCATAGTAAAATTGTTCAAGTTAAGTTGATATGTATGCCGAATTTGTTTTCAGAACTGAAAGCAGTGCAGTTTGGTCACAGAATGGAGGAAATATGGCAGAAGTTTTATATACTGAATTGAAGGAAGATCTTGAGAATGTTTATTCAAAGACAAGGAATCTTTTGGATTTGCTTCAATCGAAGGATTTTGGTAAAGAGAGCAGTGAAATGAAGGAGTTGATGGATACTGTAATGTTTAGGCTCGAAGATATGGAGGGTACACTTCAAAAGGATATTTATAATTGTGATTATCTCATAACAAAGTTTAAAGTACTAAACAGGGCTTAGAAAGTTAATATTATCAAACCCTCTACAATTTGAGATTATAGTATCTAAGGAGGTAACATGTTCGGAAAGATAGGAATACTTAGAACAATAAATAAAAAGCTTGATCAGATTTCCTTGAATATGGAGAAATTTAAACTAGTTGACTATGTATACTATCTTGAGAACCCCCGAAAGATGCTTTTTGCCAATTTTATAGGAGGTCTTGCACGCGGAGTAGGGATCGCTATAGGATTTACCTTGCTAGGAGCGCTGATAATATATTTTTTACAGTTGGTTGTCAAGTTGAATTTACCTGTTATAGGTGAGTTTATCAGTGAAATAGTAAGGATAGTTCAGGATAATATGCAAAAAACAGGAGGGCGTATTAATGGATAGCAGCAATTTTCAACATTTTAAAGAGCTTCTTGAGACGCAAGGAAGAGAAATAGAGCATACAATTGAACTAATGAAGGAAAATAAAACAGGAGAGCAGGATAAGTATTCAAACAATGAGCTTTCCAGTTATGATAACCACCCTGCGGAACTTGGAAGTGAACTTTTTCTGACTGAATTGAATCTTGCACTTAGAGTTCACGAAGAACACCTGTTGAAAGACATACATGATGCTCTAGGACGGATTGATGAGGGTACCTATGGCAGATGTGCATTCTGCGGAAACGATATTGGAACTGAGAGGCTTGAGGTAATACCATATGCACGTGTTTGTATAGAATGTGAACAAAGCAAGGCTGTTGATCCTGAGATACTGGCTAAGAACAGACCAAATGAGGAACTCATATGGGATGCTCCTTTTGGCAGAAAGTATCTAAACAGAAGGGAAGATGATGAGCATGAAGGTATGGATCAGCTTAACGATCTTATGAAATACGGCTCTGCAGACAGTCCTCAGGATCTGGGCGGATACCATGATTATGAGGAGTATTATACCAATGAAATAGATAAACAGGGTATAGTAGATGATATGGATCAGGTTTCAAATGAAGAGTATAAACGGCAATTGCCTGACTAGACAGAGCCATATCATATGGCTCTGTCTAGTCAGGCTGCATTTCTATAAGGTGCTTCCAATATCTTGCAGGCATACATCTCCTCTGGAGTTTTGGATTTATTCTGTTCTTTATTGCTATACTTTCAAAGTATTTCTTCCACATTGCCTGATAGCTTGCTTCATCTTCACTTTTTTGGAAGCTTCCTTTAAATTCTGTGCTTTTTATTTCACAGGTGTTTTTATCATAAACAGCTGTGAGAGATCTTTTTATGTCATGAATAATCCAATTCTGGTCTGCAAAACGTTTTTCAAAATGCGGGGCTATTAGTCTCAAAATATTATGGTCAGGTTCAATGGGTGAATAAAAAACATCTTCATAAACTTCCTGGAATCTGATCAAGCCTAGAAGTCTATGACTTTCTGCCAGTACTTTCAGACTTGTTTTATGAACTTTCAGAACTCTTTCGTCAGCAAGATGGTTGTCTACTTTACTTCCCATTTTCCATCCAAGTTTTAGATAGTCGTAGATCCAGATTCCCGAATCTTCATAGTCTGAGAGGTAGGTATAAAAAACCTTTTTGAGACTTACTGAAGAAATTTTCTGCCTGATTGAATCATAAACTTTTTTTGCTTTTTCTATATCAGTTTCAATATGCACATTCTGATCGATGAAATTCACCTGTGGATCATGTCGGCAAATAATCCTGTAAGGAACCTGTTTTCTATAAAATGATTCATAAATACTAGTAAGAAGACCTTCAAAGCTGCCGTCATATATATAAATAAACAAAGGAAACCTCCTTGATTAAAGTTCACCTGATAAAACAGTTGACATTTCATACTGGTTCTGAAGAAACGGAAAAATAGTAAGCTGCTCATAAGATTGATTATTCAAAGGCTCGGGTGGTGTCAGAGCCAGAATACTGGTTTTTATTAATGACTGATTCATACTGGATATGCCTAAATGTTTTCCTTTGCAGGTAATAAAATAACGTGCTCTTTTTAGTACGACACCCAGTTTTTTTAAGTTTTCAAAATCCAGGTGGCATGTACGTCGCGCAGCAATTATTCTCTTTGCTGACTTGACTCCTATTCCCGGAACACGTAGAAGCATTGAAAAATCTGCCTTGTTTATTTCTACCGGAAAGAAATGTAGATTCCTTATCGCCCAATCGGCCTTGGGATCCAGCTCTGCCGAAAAATCAGGATTACTATCATTAAGCAGTTCGTTTGCGGAAAAACCGTAAAACCTCAATAGCCAGTCAGCCTGATAAAGTCTGTGTTCCCTAAGCAGAGGAGGTTTTTCTATGCTAGGCAGGCTGGGATGATTGGAGACAGGAACGTAGGCTGAATAATATACTCTTTTTAGATCAAAGCGTTTATATAGACCTTCTGAAAGTTTTAGAATATTTAGATCATTATCAGGAGTTGCACCGACAATTAATTGTGTACTTTGCCCAGCAGGAACAAATAATGAGGAATTTTTGAAAAGCCGGTTTTCTTCTCTGGTTTCAACAATCCTGTTACTTATCAGATTCATTGGTTTTATTATCGCATCTTTGTTTTTTTGAGGTGCAAGCAGCTTCAAACCTTGATTTGAAGGGAGTTCTATATTGACACTCATACGGTCGACATACTTGCCGGTTTCTGAGATAAGCTTGGCATCTGCACCGGGAATTGCCTTTATATGTATATATCCATTAAATTTATATTTGGTGCGGAGCAGTTTTACAGTAAGCAAAAGCAGCTCCATTGTATAGTCAGGGCTTTTAAATATAGCTGAACTCAGAAAGAGACCCTCAATATAATTCCTGCGGTAAAAGTTTATCGTCATTTCTGCAACTTCCTCAGGTGTAAATGCAGCTCTGGGAATGTCATTTGTAGATCTGTTTACGCAATAAGCACAATTATACATACAATAATTAGTGAGTAAAATTTTTAGAAGTGATATGCATCTGCCATCGGCAGACCAGCTGTGACAAATTCCGCTTTTTTTGCTATTGCCGATTCCGTCTTTTGTATTTTTTCTTGTTCCGCCGCTTGAAGAGCATGAAACATCATACTTTGCAGCATCGGATAATATTTCTAGTTTATCAATTAACTCCATAGGTATCTCCTGTAATATTATTTAAATGGCTTAATAAACAATGTTATTAATATTTTACCATATAAATGCGAAAAAATCAAACATATGTTCGGGATTATCGTTTAATATAGTTTGGGAAATATGCGCTGAAAAATTTATTGAAAACAATATGCAATGCTATATAATTTAGTTATAATTATTATGTTAGGCAATTATTATATTTCTAATATTTTGCATATAAGTTTTCAGATTTATACTTTTAGCTTCTATACCGGAGAACCGGAGGAATGGTATGTTTAAAAAACTGGGAACCTGTCTTGTATTTATAATCCTGACTTTTTTCACATATGTCAATGTTAGTGCAAATCCTATAGAAATCAAATACCAGGTCGAGAAGAACTATCCTCCGTTCAAGTTTGTAAATGGTAGTTACTTAACAGGGTTTGACATTGAATTCGGGAGTCTTATTTTCAATAGTGAGGACTATAAAATAGAATACTCAACCGATATATGGGAAAATGTCTATGCCAGACTAAAAAACGGTGAAATAGATACATGTGGCCTATTATCCATAACCAATGAACGGAAAAAGGAAATAATATATTCCGAACCTGTACTGAAAACTCATCAGGCACTTTTCACAAGTAAAGGAAGGCAGGGAATCAATCTTGATAATTTGCGTGCATTCAAGGTTATGGTAATGAAAGGCTCTTATAGTGAGAGGGTTTTAAAGGACACTTTGGGGGTGGATAAATATATAACCTACACTGATGTGAGCATAGCGCTAGATGAGCTTGTTGAAAAGCGTGTAGATGCTATTTTTGGAAATAGGGAAGTGATTAATTTCACTTTGTTAAGTAAGGGAATAGTGGGAGAGGTTGAATGCTTAAGGACAGAGAAGTTCAATATAGACTTTGCATATGGGATAAATAAAGACAAACCAGAATTAGCTGAGTACATAAACGCCAGAATCAAATCCTTGAAAAAATCCGGAGTATTTGAGGAACTTTATCAGAAGTATTTTTTCGATCATTCCGATTATTATAAAGAGTCATTAAAGCAAAAGTGGATAGCTGGTTTTGTAATTGTAGCAGTACTTATATTTGTGCTGGTCGTTATCATTCAGAGGTATATAGAATTCTTGAGAAAAAGGATCAGAGGGGCAACCAGGGAGTTGTTGAAACAAAAAAACTTTCTTAATAGTATTGTTGATAATGCAAATATTATGATTGTTATCTGGGATATGGAAGGCAATCTGATAAAATTCAACAAATTTTCTGAAGCCAGGACAGGATTTAGAGAAGAAGAAGTGCTAGGGCAAAAGTGGTTCGATGTCATAATTCCACGCGATATATATAATGAGATGATAGATGCTTTTGAAAGAATAAAAAAGGGTGAGCTGGCTGTTAACCATGAAAACCCTATTCTTTGCAAAGATGGAAGGTTGATCGACATTCTTTGGAATAACAGCATTCTATATGATGCCTCAGGAAATCAGGAGGTAGTGATATCAACTGGTGTAGATATCACAGATCGGAAAAAGACTGAAAGAAAGCTTATGGAAAGCTTTGAGGCGTTAGAGGCTGCGCATGAAGAACTGTCTGCTACTGAGGAGGAATTAAAGTCAAATTACTTTGAACTGCAAAAAAGCAGGGATGCATTGAGTGAAAGTGAAGAACGCTACAGGCTTGCTGTAGAAGGGTCAAATGATGCTCTCTGGGATTTTGACGTTCTGACTAACAGACTGTTCATATCGGCGCGTGGCAAGCAGATTGCAGGTTATTCAAAGGATGAAGAGTTGGAAAATGAGATGTTTATTGAACTCATCCATCCTGATGACAAGGCAAAATACCTACAGTATATGCGGTCGTTTTTTACCGGTAAAGAAAAAAGTGCACAGCTTGAATACAGAATAATCTCGCAGGACGGAAACACAGTATGGGTATTGAGCAGGGGTAAAGGAATATGGGATTCTTCAGGAAAACTTGTCAGAGTTGCAGGGTCCTTTATGGATATAACTATAAGGAAAGAAGCTGAGAGAGAAATCCATCAGCTTGCATATTATGATACATTGACACATCTGCCAAACAGAGTACTCCTGATAGACAGGCTTAATATGGTGCTTGCGGAATCCAAAAGAAATAAGAATATGGGTGCACTATTATATCTAGATCTGGATAATTTCAAGACGATAAACGATACTCAGGGTCATGCGTTTGGAGATGAGCTTCTTAAAAAGATTTCCGACAAATTGAAGTATTGTGTACGTGAGTATGATACAGTGGCGCGTTTGGGAGGGGATGAGTTTGTAATACTTCAGCCCAGAATAAATGCAGCCGATGATGCTGTTCGTCTTGCGGGCAGGATCATAAGCGCCATACAGGAACCATGGGTCATCAGCGGCAGAGACTACTATATTACATGCAGTATAGGGATTACTATATATCCGAATGACGGGAAAGATGGGCCTACATTGTTGAAAAATGCCGATATGGCCATGTATACTGCTAAGGAACTTGGCCGCAACAACTATCAGTTATATGAAAAGAATATGAATGTCAGAATAATGGAAAAGCTTGTCATGGAAAATGATATGAGAAGGGCAATAGATAGGAATGAGTTTGTAGTCTTTTACCAGCCACAGATTGATATTGCTACAGGAGCAATTACAGGTGTGGAAGCATTGATACGATGGGTTCATCCTGAACACGGCATGATTCCGCCGCTAAAATTTATTCCTTTAGCAGAGGAGACAGGTTTAGTTATAACAATAGGAGAATGGGTGCTGCGGACAGCGTGTAAACAAAACAGAAAGTGGAGAAGCGAAGGGATAGAAAATCTGAATATGGCAGTGAATCTTTCTGCGCGTCAATTCCAGCAAAAAGACCTGGTTGAAATGATAAGCAGGGTTTTGGAGGAAACCGGCATGACTCCTGAATTACTGGAGCTGGAAATTACTGAGAGTATAGCGATGCAGGACCTGAATTACACGATGACTGTCCTGAACAGCCTGAGGGATATGGGTATAAGGGTTTCGCTAGACGATTTCGGCACAGGTTATTCATCGCTTAATTACCTGAAAAATTTACCAATAAGCACATTGAAAATTGATAAGCATTTCGTGCAGGAGATTACCAATAATTCGAAAGAGGAAGCTATAGCAAAAGCTGTTATTTCTATGGCACACAGTATGATGCTTAGTGTAACTGCTGAAGGTGTAGAAACGGTAGACCAGTTGACATTCCTCAAAGAGCAGGGGTGTGACAAGGTGCAGGGGTACTTTTTCAGCAAGCCTTTGCCGGCAGAAGAACTTGAGGCATTGCTGAAACAGGATAGAATACTCCATCCGTAGTTATAGCTGACAAAACTTGTAGAGTTTTTATGAAAGGATATATTTATGAAGGATTTTACCTATAAGACCAGGTTGGTTTGTTCAAGAGGGATAACATTTTCTGTCGAAGACGGGGTGTTAATGAGTGTTAAATTCAGTATGGGATGTCCGGGAAGCCTTCAGGGAATAGGGAGCCTTGTGGAAGGGATGGCAGTTGTTGAGGTAATTAGGCGTCTCAAAGGTATTGATTGCATGAACAAGGGTACATCATGTCCGGATCAACTGGCAAAGGCTTTGGAAGAGTATGTTGAAGCTGAAAAAAATAAAGTATGTTGAATTTTTACTAAAAACTTTTTAATTATTGTAGGTAAAAAGCATAAAAAGCTTACGAATACAGTATATATAGTTTTTTATGGAATAATGAACGGAGGATTAGTTTGATAATCGATACACATGTACATATAGGAAATGCTATAGGTAAATGCATGACAAAAGAGATGGTAATAGAATCAATGGAAAGATATGAAATCGACTTTTCATTGGTATCGAATTTATCATCTGTAGAATATGATGGTGATTTAAATCCAATACCAATGATTTTGCAAAAAAGCCAGCTAGCTTCCTTTGAAGAAAGCATAGACTTTGCGAGAAGACATCCGGATATGATTGGAATATTGCCATGGATAAAGCCTGCAACAGAAAGACCGGATGAGGATTTCTGGCGGCTGATGGAAGAAAATTCGGACATAGTATATGGTATAAAGGTACATCCCTTCCATTCTAAGACTTATTTCGATTCTCCTAAGATGGAATCGTATATCCAATTGGCTCAGAAATTTCATATACCGGTTTTTAGCCATACAGGGGGGTGCGAAGAAGCACATCCGATACATGTATATAATATGGCGGTAAAGTATCCGGACGTCAATTTTGTTATGGTTCATATGGGATTAGGTACAGACAATCAGGAGGCAATAGAATTATTGGGAAAAGCCCCAAATTTATACGCAGATACAACATGGGTACCCATAAGTAGTATTATTGAAATAGTTAAGAATTTCGGGAGTGATCGAGTGTTTTTTGGTAGTGACAATCCTATAGATGGTGTAGATACCTATCACCATAATCCAAAGGGAGAGTTATCTGTTTATCAGCAGTATTTTAATGAACTGGAACGAAAAATCGGATCGGAGCACTATCAGAACATAATGTATAAAAATGCAATGAATGTACTAGGGGTAAAAATAAAGAATAGAGAGAGTTTGCTATAAAGACGTATTGGGCCGGAGGCCTAATACGTCTTCTTAATATAAAAATTCTTTTGAGCCAGCTTTTCCTCAACAATCCTCAGAGCTTCACCAAACCGCTGGAAATGTACTACTTCTCTTTCTCTCAAAAATCTCAAAGGGTCAATTACATCAGGGTCATCAGTAAGATTAATCAGGTTTTCATAAGTAGCTCTTGCCTTTTGCTCAGCCGCAAGATCTTCATGCAAATCGGCAATAGGGTCCCCTTTTGATTGGATATATGCTGCTGTAAATGGCACTCCGGCTGCACTTACAGGATATATTGCATGATCATGGTCTGAGTAATATGCACCCAAACCCTCTTTTTCAAGAACATCCGCAGGGACTCCCTTTGTAAGCTGGTATACCATGGAACCGACCATTTCTAAATGGGCCATTTCTTCGGTACCTATGTCATTTAAGATAGCCTTTGCTTCCTCCGTAGGCATGCTGAATCTCTGACTGAGATATCTCAAGGAAGCTGCCAATTCTCCATCCGGCCCGCCATATTGAGTTATAATGTATTTTGCCATTTTTGGGTTGCATGTTTTTATCTTAACAGGATATTCAAGTTTTTTCTCATAAATCCACATCGCTATATCCCCCTTTCCCAAGGCCACGGATCTTCTATCCAACGCCATTTGTTCCCTAAATTTGGTGTCATTGGAGTCAATGGTCCATACAGTCTTTCAAACTGTATTCTGAGCATGTTCGACCTCTGAACTGCACTGTTATATATGGCTAATGCCCTGCTATCACAAGGGTGAGTATCAAGATACAGGTGTAAGTCTATAACGGTAAAATCTGCAGCCATTACTTCTTTTAAAAGTTGTTCACGATTCATGTCCATTTTCTACACCTCCTATGCATCAACTGTATATTCCGGATCAGTCCCGTAAGGTCTGTCAAGTTCAGGGAATATAGTCCCACTTTCAAGGCCTTTCATAGGAGGATATATACAGTTAAGGTATTGAATAGGTACATAAGCATGAGCCAGCTGTGGCATTACAGGCATTATGGGGAGAGGAATGCACTGAGGATATAATGGTTGGATATTGTTAGGTATTATAGCCGGATTGTCATTCATAGTATTCCTCCGATAATAATTACTTTATTTCATAATATTCAATATTATGTTAAATGGTTCAATTATTTTCTTGCGGTATCGGATACACTAATTAATAGTTCTGGTATAATATACTTAAAAAAGTTTGCATTGGTGGGATTATGATGAAAGAAAGATTTAAACTTGCGGTTTGCCAGATGGAAGTCACGGAAGACAAAAAGGAAAACATAAAAAAGGCTGTTTGCTTAATAAAAGAAGCAGCTGAAAATAAAGCTGAACTTGTTGTATTACCGGAAATGTTCAACTGTCCCTATGATAACAAAATGTTTCCTATATTTGCTGAAGAATTAGATGGCGGTGAGACAGTAACTGCTTTAAAAGAGGCTGCAGCACAGGCAGGTGTTTACGTAGCAGCGGGTTCAATACCTGAATCAAGTGAAAACAAAATATATAATACCAGCATTATATTTGACAAAAAAGGCAGTATTATCGCAAAGCACAGGAAAATGCATCTGTTTGATATTAATATACCCGGAAAGATAGTATTTAAGGAATCTGATATACTTGCACCCGGGGATGAGGTTACTGTGGTAGACACTGAACTGTGTAAATTGGGCATTGCAATATGCTACGATATGAGATTTCCTGAATTATTCAGGATTATGGCATTAAAGGGGGCGGAACTCGTTTTGGTGCCCGGTGCCTTCAATATGGTTACAGGACCGGCACACTGGGAATCTTTGATACGTATCAGGGCAGTAGACAATCAGGTTTATGTAGCGGCAGCATCACCTGCAAGAAATATAAATTCCGGCTATGTAGCTTATGGAAATTCCATGATAGCTGAGCCTTGGGGAAATATCATATCAAGAACTGATGAACGTGAGAGTATAATATACGCAGATATTGATTCGGCTCATATGGAAAAGGTGCGGAATGAACTGCCGCTACTTAAAAATCGCCGGACTGATATATATGAATTGAAAGAAAAATAAATTATTTACAATTGACAAATAGTATGCTAAAATAACTTGGTATGATTATAACCATTTGCTGGGTTATTGGAAGACTCCGACCAATTACCGGGCTAATGGCGATTTAAAATGAGGAGGATTTATTATCATGTTTAAAGAACAGAAACAAGAAATTATCGGAAAGTTTAAAATTCACGAGAATGACACAGGGTCACCTGAGGTTCAGATTGCAATTCTTACAGAAAGAATCAATCATTTGAACGACCACTTGAAGGTACACAAGAAAGACCATCATTCAAGAAGAGGTCTTTTAAAGATGGTTGGACAGAGAAGAGGGCTGTTGAACTATCTTCAGAACAACGATATTGACAGATATCGTTCAATAGTTGAAAAGCTTAGCCTTAGAAAATAATAATGAGCGGAGACATCCGCTCATTATTTGTTAATATGGTATATTAGCACGTTTCTAACAATATTGATTTTTTCAAAAATTTATTTCTATAGGTAGCTGTTATAGAAGAATTTTTTGGCTAAATATCAAAAAAGGAAATGTGCAATAATATATAAAAACAATTAAAGTTACGTAAAGATAAACAACAGGCAGTAGAAGGTAGATTGTACATCAAACAGAATATCCCTAATCCTTAATCTGTGAAGTTTTGGTGTAGAATCTACATGCTACAGTCTGTAGTTTATTACAGAAGGAGGCATGAAAATGGAAAAAATATTCAGTATGGAGTTGGCAGGAAGAAAGCTGATTGTAGAAACAGGGAAACTGGCTCAATTGGCAAATGGATCAGCGTTAATCAGGTATGGTGATACTGTCGTTCTTTCTTCCGCTACAGCATCAGCAGCTCCAAGGGAGGGAATAGACTTCTTCCCGTTAAGTGTTGATTATGAAGAAAGATTATATGCAGTTGGGAAAATTCCTGGGGGCTTTATCAAAAGAGAGGGTAAACCTTCAGAAAAAGCAATACTTACATCCAGGGTTATCGATAGACCTATCAGACCCCTTTTTCCAAAGGACTTAAGAAATGATGTAGCTGTGGTAAATACAGTAATGTCAGTTGATCAGGATCATTCACCGGAAATTGCGGCAATGATTGGTGCTTCCATAGCAATATCAGTATCCGATATCCCGTTTAAAGGACCTATCGGTGGAGTAGTTTTAGGTCTGGTTGATGATGAAATTGTTATTAACCCTACCTTGGCACAGAGGGAAGTAAGCAAGATGTATGTTACTCTTGCCGGAACAAAAGACAAAATTACCATGATCGAGGCTGGAGCCAAGGAAGTTTCGGAAGAAATAATGCTTGAGGCAATCAGGAAAGGTCATGATGAAATAAAGAAAATAGTTAATTTCATAAATGACATCGTCAGTGAAATAGGTAAACCTAAGTTTGAATATGTATCATCTGATGTTCCGGAGGAAATATTCAAGGCTGTTAAAGAGTTTTCATACCGGTCAATGAGAGAGGCTGTTCTTGCGGTAGACAAGCAGGATAGGGATGAAAAAATAAGAAAGCTGACTGAAGAAGTTCAGGCAAAATTTGAAGAACAGTATCCGGATATGAAATCTACTATATCTGATGCAATTTATAAACTTGAGAAAAAGGTAGTGAGAGAATATATTCTGGAAGAGGGCAAGAGGGTAGATGGCAGAAAGTTGGATGAAATCAGACCGTTATCTGCAGAAGTATCCTTACTGCCAAGGACTCACGGTTCAGGATTATTCCAGCGCGGGCAGACACAGGTTCTCACAACTGTAACCCTTGGTGCTATGGGGGATGTGCAGATGCTGGACGGACTGGATGAAGAAGAGACCAAAAGGTATATGCATCATTATAATTTCCCAGGCTACAGTGTAGGTGAAGCAAAAACTTCAAGGGGACCCGGCAGAAGGGAAATAGGTCATGGTGCACTTGCTGAAAGGGCTTTAGAACCAGTTATTCCGAATGAAGTGGAATTCCCTTATGCTATAAGGCTGGTATCTGAAGTATTAATGTCAAACGGATCGACATCACAGGGGAGTGTTTGCGGAAGCACTTTAGCACTCATGGATGCCGGTGTGCCTATTAAGAATCCGGTTGCAGGTATTTCAGCAGGATTGGTAATGGATGAAAACAATTCTGATAGGTTCGTTACTTTTATGGATATCCAGGGCATAGAAGACTTCTTTGGAGACATGGATTTCAAGGTTGCTGGTACAAAGGACGGTATTACTGCAATACAAATGGACATAAAAGTTGAAGGATTAAATGAAGAAATAATAAGACAAGCTTTTGAATTGACCAAAAAGGGCCGTTATCAAATTATTGATGATGTTATTTTGAAAGCTATAGCTGAACCAAGAAAAGAACTTTCGCCTTATGCACCAAAGATATTTACTACCAATATTGATCCGGATAAGATCAGAGAGGTAATTGGCCCAGGCGGCAAGATGATAAATAAGATAATCGCAGAAACAGGAGTAAAGATAGATATTGAAGACGATGGAAGGGTTTTTGTTGCCACTTCCGATACGAATGCAGGCTTGAAGGCTCTAAAAATCATAGAGGGGATTGCGAAAGAAATCCAACCCGGACAGGTTTTCATGGGCAAAGTTATGCGTATAATGCCTTTTGGCGCATTTGTAGAGTTTTTACCCGGCAAGGAAGGCCTAGTTCATATTTCAAAGCTTGATAAAAAGCGTGTAGAAAAAGTTGAAGACATTGTTAAGATAGGTGACGAAATACTGGTAAAAGTGATGGAAGTTGATAAACAGGGTAGGATCAATCTTTCTCGAAAAGATGCCATGGTAGAAAGTGAAGAAGCAAATAAAGAATAACAAGCCATAGACGGTTAAGAGGGGGCATTTCTGAACTGGGAGCATATTACTTTTGGTTGGGAATGTCCCTTTACATCAATTCAAAACGGAGGGATTATGTTTAAGAAGACAACACTGGATAATGGCATAAGAATAGTTTGTGAAAAAATCCCGCATGTCAGGTCTGTTTCTGTAGGAATATGGGTTGGAACCGGGTCCAGGACTGAGAATAAGGATAATAACGGGATATCACACTTTATTGAGCATATGCTTTTTAAAGGTACAGAGAAAAGAAGTGCTAAGGAGATCGCCGAGAGTATCGATAGCATCGGTGGGCAGCTAAATGCTTTTACAGGTAAGGAATGTACATGCTATTATGCTAAAACTCTGGATACACACTTTGATATAGCATTTGATGTACTTTCAGACATGTTTTTCAATTCCAAATTTGAGGCAAAGGATATTGATGTTGAAAGAAGAGTAATATTGGAAGAGATAGGCATGTACGAAGATTCGCCTGAAGAACTTGTCCATGATATCCTATCGGAAACTGTGTGGGATGGAAATTCACTGGGATACCCCATACTAGGCAGGCAGCAGAGTCTGGATAATATTAATCGTGATATAATAAAACAGTATATTGAGGATAACTATATACCTTCAAATGTTGTAATCTCTGTTGCAGGAAACTATGACGATGAAAAACTTATTGATACGGTAAAGAAATATTTCGGCAGTTGGAAACCTGGAAATAAAAAAACAACGGATTTTGAAAAGGTCAAATTTCTATCTGGCTTTAAAATAAAAGAGAAAGATACTGAACAAGCTCACGTATGTCTCGGATTTGAAGGTATAGAGCATGGAAACGATGACCTTTACACATTACTGGCGATAAACAACATTTTCGGCGGGGGGATGAGCTCCAGGCTATTCCAGAAAATACGGGAAGAAAAAGGCCTCGCATATTCTATTTATTCGTATCCGTCTTCTTATAAAAATACGGGACTGTTCACTATATATGCGGGTATGAACCCTGAACATATAAATACGGTTACTGAGTTAATCATACAGGAAATTAGAACTTTAAAGGAAAATGGTTTAAAGAAAGAAGATATAGATAAATCCAGAGAACAGCTAAAAGGTAACTATATTTTAGGTCTTGAGAGTACAAGCAGTAGAATGAACAGTATCGGGAAGTCAGAGTTACTTCTTGGGAAAATTCATAGTCCGGAAGAAATACTTAAGAAGATTGATAATATCAGCCTGGATAATGTAGAGACTATTATTAACAGGATCCTGGATTTGAAAAATGCCAGTTTTACACTGGTAGGCAATGTGAAAAATGATATCAAATTTCATGAATTAATAAAATAACGATTTCTTGGAAAGAACAGGTGCTAATGTGCGCACCTGTTCTTTCTTTTTTATTGCATCGTTTTTAGGGGATAATACAAGCACTCTACTGTCAAAATTCACATAAGATATACTAGTTTCTATTAGGAGAGTGCGGGGGGATATGTAAATGGGAAAAATGAAATTTACTGTTATCGGAGGCGACTTACGAAGTGTTAAACTAGCCAATCAATTACAGGCTGATGGTAACAGAGTTTACATATATGGGTATGACAACGCGGGTTTTGATTTGGGAATGGAAGAAAGCCAGGATCTATTACATGCTATTGAGGAATCTGATGTGGTTATCGGACCTATACCTTGTACAAATGACAACGAAACAATAAACGCTCCCTTTAACACTGAAAAAATTTACATAAGTGATATTTTGAAAAAAATGTCTAAAAACCAACTCTTTGTCGCAGGTAGGTTGAGTGAGAAGATACTTCATCAGTCACAAGTCTATAATGTATATTCTATTGATTTGCTGGAAAGAGAAGAGATGGCAGTATTGAATGCAATACCTACAGCTGAGGGTGCTATTCAGATTGCTATGGAAGAAATGCCGATAACTCTTCATGATTGTAATGCTATGGTATTAGGCTTTGGAAGGATAGGAAAGATTTTAGGCAAGATGCTCCAGGGAATAGGTGCAAACGTTTTTGTAGAAGCCAGAAAATACTCAGATATAGCATGGATAAAGAGTTATAGCTATAACCCCGTTTTTATTACTCATATTGATGATTACCTCCCTAAAATGGATGTAATATTCAATACCATACCCCACGTATTGCTCGATACTGATGCATTGAAAAAAATCAAACCTGAGGGGTTGATTATTGATTTGGCATCCAAACCCGGAGGTGTAGATTTTGAAGGAGCAAAATCAATGGGTTTAAAGGCAATATGGGCATTATCTTTACCTGGCAAGGTTGCACCTGTAACTGCTGCGAAGTTTATAAAAGAAACAGTATATAATATAATTGATGAGTTGGGGGTATAGCAAATGCTATTAAACGGACTGAAAGTTGGGTTTGCGTTAACAGGCTCATTTTGTACTATTGCAAAAGTAATACCTGAGATAAAAAGAATTGTAAACGAGGGGGCTGAAGTATATCCTATTATCTCCGAATCTGTGGATAGATTTGATACCAGGTTTGGAAAGGCTGAGGATTGGAAAATTGAATTAAGGAGTATAACCGGCAAGGAAATTATAACAACTATAGTTGATGCCGAGCCTATCGGTCCCAAAAGTTATCTAGATATACTGGTGGTTGCGCCCTGTACCGGAAATACTGCTTCGAAGCTTGCAAATGCCATAACGGATACTACAGTAACAATGGCATGCAAAGCTCATTTGAGAAATCAAAAACCTTTGGTTCTGGCTATATCTACTAATGATGGGCTTGGATGCAATGCAAAAAACATTGGCTCGGTTTTAAATATGAAGAATGTTTACTTTGTACCCTTTGGACAGGATGATCCTTTGAAAAAATGTAACTCTCTGATGGCTAAAACAGAAATGATACTACCAACTGTAATTGAAGCCCTTAAAGGGAGACAGATTCAGCCTTTGCTGGTATGATGGCGGATAGTAGATCAATCAAGAGTTGCAAATTACATAGATTTCCTTTATAAAACACACTTTTGTGTGTTTTATTTTTTATTTGATTACATATAAAGTGATTAACATAAAAAAGAATAGTAGACCTAAGTATTGACAAAGGGGAATAACTTGTAAAGTTCATTAAATCCGGATTTGTGGAAATTTATGAGAACATTTGTCGAATACTGGTATATTTGTAAAAAATACTTGAATTGATATGGATATGTGTGTAGAATATTAGTACGATTCCATTGTTTATATTTCTATAAAAGTTAACAAAATACTTTATATAAAAACAAATGTACTAATAATGCTGTTGTTTATTACAATAAAGAGCTAAGTTACAAACCTAAAATTCAACTAACATTTTAAACAAAACATATATCAGATAAACATGTTATTATCTTGCTGAATAATTCATAACTTTGTTCGTAGGGGGAGTAAAAGTGATAAGTATCAGCACAAAAGGTATTGATGAAATACTTCTTGAAATGGGTAAAATAAACACTACTCAATTCAAAAGTATCTGGGAGTTGCAAAGGGAAACCAGGAGAGATATTGAAGAAATTCTGCTTGAAAATGAATATGTGTCAAAACCTGATATTCTTATTGCTAAAGCTAGACGTTTCGGAGTGGAATTTGTCGACTTAAGCGTATATGAGATAAAGGATGAGAGCATTCCCTGTAAAGTTTCCGAGAATATAGCTTCAAGATACGGATTGATTCCAATTGATGAAGAAGACGGTGTACTTACAGTAGCCATGAAGGACCCTTCAGATATATTTGCATTAGATGATTTGCGTTTGGCAACCTTTCTGGAGATAAAACCTCTATTTGCTGATATTGAGGAAATAGAAGCTCTTATTAAGAAATTCCATACTAGAGGAACTAAAACGATAAACGATTCTAATAATTCTGTATATACTAACGAGATTTATGGCAGTTTTGACAATAATATAACTGGTTCAAACATTCAGAACCAAATACCGGATGATTCTGATTCAAACTTAAGTGAAACAAGCTTAATATTTAGTAAGAATAGAATCGGGGAACTGTTTGTGAATGAAGGCATTCTTCAAAAGGAGCAGCTTGAAGAAGCCTTAAGCATCCAGCAGAGTTCGGGAGAGCGTATAGGACAGATTTTTGTCAGACAAGGCTACATAACAAGAAAGATATTGTATGAGTTTCTTGCCATGCAGCTGGACATGCCTCATATCGACCTGGACAGTATAAATATAACCGAAGATGTTGTAAAAGCTGTCAGTGAAAACATAGCCAGAAGATATACACTCGTGCCTGTAGAGATATCTGGAAACAGCTTGAAAGTAGCTATGAGTGATCCAATGAACATCTTTTCCATAGACGATCTCAGACTGGCGACAGGTATGGACATTGTGCCGGTATTGGGAGATGAAGAGCAGATTAATTCTATACTGGATAAGTATTTTGAAAAGGCAAGGGAAATAAGAAAAACCAACGAGAGCAAGAAAAAACTGGATGAATTTGATAAGGAATTTGAAAAGGTAAAAGAAGAAATATCTGTAGAGATTAGCAGTGAAGAAGTAGATAATGAAGAGACCCTTGATATAAATTCTGTAGAGAATGCTCCTATTGTGAAGATGGTAAACATTATTTTCAATAAAGCTGTAGCCAGTGGAGCAAGTGATATACATATTGAACCGTATGAAGACTGTGTTATGGTCCGATACAGGGTTGATGGACAATTAATGGAAACTATGAAGCATGATAGAAAAATTCTTTCTGCTCTTGTTGCCAGGGTTAAGATAATCAGCGGTTTAAATATAGCAGAAAAGAGAGTGCCGCAGGATGGAAGACTGACTCTCAAAATAGAAGGCAAACCCTATGATCTCCGTGTTTCTGTGTTGCCAACAATATTTGGAGAAAAGATAGTTATCAGAATTGCGGACAAGGATGGTTTTAATATATCTAAAAAAGAACTGGGCTTCTTTGATGATGATCTTCAGAAGTTTGATTCCATTCTTTCGCATCCTCACGGGATAGTATTGGTTACAGGGCCTACTGGAAGTGGTAAATCAACTACTTTATATACCGCACTGAAAGAACTGTGTAAGCCAAGTATAAATATACTTACGGTTGAAGACCCTGTTGAATGCACTGTAAGAGGGGTTAATCAGGTTCAGGTAAATGTTAAGGCAGGCATGACTTTTGCATCAGCTCTCAGATCATTCCTGAGGCAGGACCCCGACATAATAATGGTTGGAGAAATACGTGATTCGGAAACTGCTGAGATAGCTACAAGAGCTGCTATTACAGGTCATCTTGTTTTGAGCACATTACATACAAATGATGCTGCAAGTTCAATTACCAGGATGATAGATATGGGAATTGAATCCTTTATGATGTCTTCATCTATTGTAGGGGTAATAGCACAGAGGCTTGTAAGAAAATTATGCCTGAAATGCAAACAGGAATATACTCCAGGTATTAATGAAGCTGAAATTCTCAATATTGAAAAAGGTGAAGATGTCAGCATATATATGCCCCAAGGCTGTCCTGCCTGCAACAATACAGGCTATAAAGGCAGAATAGCTATTTACGAGATAATGGAAATATCCAGCGAGATAAAAGAATTGATATCGAAAAATGTTACTTCCGATATTTTGAAAGAAACAGCGACTAAGAACGGGATGAAGACGCTAAGAATGAATTGTTCCCGGATGGTTAAAGCGGGTATAACTTCAGTAGAGGAAATGTTAAGAGTTACATATGCAAAAGAATAAATAGCGAGGTAGATATAATGAACTTGAATCATTTGCTCGAGAAGACTATATTGTATAAAGCTTCAGACCTTCATATATGTACAGGACTTCCACCGGTTATAAGATTACATGGTGATCTGATTTATATGGACGAGCCAAATCTGACACCACAGGATTGCGAAAACCTGGCAAAGCAGTGCCTTACATCAAGAAGCTACGAGATTCTTGAAGATAAGGGTGAAATTGATTTATCCTACATGTTGCCTGCAGTGGCGAGATTCAGAATTAATGTTTTCAAACAAAGAGGCACACTTGCCCTGGCAGTCAGGGTAATACCGACAGAAACACCGAAGCTGGGAGATTTGGGACTCCCGGGTATATTAAACAATCTGGCAGAAAGACAAAGGGGGCTTGTTCTTGTAACAGGTCCGACAGGTAGCGGAAAATCTACAACATTGGCTGCAATTATTGACTATATAAACAGTAAAAGACGGTGTCATATTGTTACTATAGAAGACCCTATAGAATTTTTGCACAAGCACGAGAAAAGTGTAATCAACCAGAGGGAGGTAGGCAGTGATACAAATAACTTCGCAAACGCTTTGAGAGCGGTATTAAGGGAAGATCCAGACGTAATCCTGGTAGGAGAAATGCGTGACAAGGAAACAATAGAAACAGCACTGACAGCTGCAGAAACCGGGCATTTGGTATTTTCAACACTTCATACTCTGGGAGCAGCAAAGACAATAGACAGAATAATTGATGTTTTTCCGCCGCACCAGCAGCAGCAAGTCAGAAGTCAGCTTTCAACAGTGCTTCAAAGTGTTATTTCACAGCAATTGATAAAAAAAGCAGATGGAAAAGGCAGAGTTGTTGCAACAGAAGTAATGGTTTGGACTCCTGCTATTGCGAACCTTATAAGGGAAGGCCGTACGCCACAGATTAATACAAGTATTCATACGGGTTCGCAATTTGGCATGCATTCAATGGATAGTTGCATAGCAGAACTATTTAAAGCGAAACAGATAAGCTTTGAAAGTGCCAATCAATATGCCATAGATCAGGAGAATTTTAAGAAACTGCTTGTCGGATAGTGAGAATAATAAAGCAGATATATTTAGTAGGAGGTAAAATAAATGGCTACTTTTCAATCACTATTTGCAAATGACCTAATAACCATAGATATAGGATTCAGGTATATAAAAATAGTTCAGATAAGAAAGAAGAAGAATAACGACCTCACCATAGTAAACTTTGGAATAGGAGATACACCCAGGGGTTGTATCAAAAATGGAGCTATAAAGGATAAGGAAAGGGTTATTGCTGAAATAAAAAGGGTAATGAGTGAGCATAACATAAGCGCTAAGGAAGCTAAAATAGTAATGTCAGGTACAAATATCATAACAAGAATAATTATGATAGACAAAGTTCCGGCTAGTGAGATTGATACGAAGGCATGGGAGGAAATACAAGCCTACCTGCCTATAAATTTCAATGATCACTCTGTAGATTACAAGGTACTTGGTATTGTAAATGAAGGAAATGAAGAGAAAATCAAGATATTTGTTACTGCAGTAGCAAAAAAGATTATTAACAGTTATATTGAGATAATTCAAAGTCTGGGTTTAAAACCTGTTTCAGTTGATATTCCGGCTAACAGTGTTGCAAAGTTTTTTCAGAAGGACATCGAACACAAGGAGCCTGAAAACTGGGCTAGAAAGCAAAAACTTTCAAAGCTTAATTCAAAAACCTTTGCAGTGATTGACCTTGGTTCAGAAACGACAATTATCAATATATTAAAGGACAAAACACCCGAATTCAACAGAGTGCTGCTAAATGGCAGCAGTAATATAGATGTGGCGATTTTTAAGGCCCTGAATCTTGAGCAAAACCAGATGGATAAAGCTGAGAGATATAAAAAGTCCTATGGTATAGTCAGATATAAAGATCCGAACAACGAGCTTGAATGGAGCTGCAGTGAGGCGGCAAAATCAGTAATGCTTGATGTTGTAAGAAACATAAAAATGTGTATAGAGTTTTATATGACGAAATGTGCAGGCGAGCAGCTGAGCAAGGTCTACATAATAGGAGGGGGCTCCAAACTAAAGGGTATCAGAGAGTTTTTTGAAGACACACTTGGTATACCAGTATATCCTATAAACAGCATATCCGTAGAAGGTGTTGAATTTACTTCTGGACTTGACACAGACAGGGTAAACTTCCTCATAAATGCTATGGGTATAGCACTTTAGATATTTCTATGTAATACATGGTAAATAATGCTGTTTGCAGGTGCTTATCCTGCCAATAATATTAACCATTATCAAAATATTTGTTCAGTACAAATACCAGTAAACATAAAAGTGTATTTGCATAAAAGAAATTTGTATATATTTATTGTAAGTTATTGCACAATAATGTATAATAATGTTAATATGTACAAAAGCATATGAAAGGGCAAAATCGGCGAAAGCTGATGACGCAAAGGTAAGGGTCTAAAACGTCAAGTCATGACAGCCTATCTCCAACAGTGTTGTTTTATCTATAATGCTGATGTTCTAACTAAATATTTCACATAAAAAACAAAATTTCATACGGGGGTTAAGTATAGATGCCTGTATATACTTACAAAGCAAAAAATGAATCAGGAAAGCTATTTGCTGGGGAAACAAAAATAGCCAGCGAATCAGACCTTATCAGCCTTCTGGTGGAAAAGGGGTATACTCCTGTAGAGATAAAGGTTAAGAATGCTTTTACTGATATTTCAACCATAAGTTTTTTAAAACCTAAAGTGAAGATAAAAGACCTGGCTGTTTTCTGCAGACAGTTCGCTATAGTGATTGAGGCAGGAGTGCCGCTATCTGCAGCATTGGAAGTAATACGGGATCAAACCCAGAATAGGACATTGAAGGAATGTATAAACGATGTTTATGAAAACATACAGAAGGGTTCATCACTTACAAATGCTATGAAACAGCATGCGGAAATATTTCCCGAAATATTGATCAATATGGTTGAAGCAGGAGAGGTCAGTGGGCAGCTGGATAGAGTTTTTATCAGAATGGCTGACCACTATGAGAAGGAATTTAAGTTAAATCACAAAATAAAAAGTGCTATGACATATCCAGTGATAGTATGTATTGTTGCTGTAATTCTGGTTTTTGTAATGATGACTTTCGTTTTGCCGCAGTTTACGCAGGTTTTAGTATCATTTAATGCAGAATTGCCTTTGCCGACTAAGATACTGATAAAAATAAGCAATATATTTAAGAGCTACTGGGTCATTATGCTTATATTGCTGTTTGCGATTTTCGCTTATATAAAATATTTCACAAGGACATATACAGGAAAAATGTTTTTTAGCCGGCTGTCAATCAAATTGCCAATTATAAGAAGGGTAACAAAATATATAATTACCGCCAGGTTTACAAGAACACTCGGGACCCTTGTGGCAAGCGGAGTGCTTCTTATACAGGCTTTGGAGGTTGTGCAAAAGGTTTTGGGAAATGCTTTAGTTTCAGAAAAGATGGAAATTGTTATTGAGGAAATTAAGAAAGGGCGAGGTTTGACCAGTCCTTTGAGCAGTATGGGATATTTTCCTCCAATGCTTATATCTATGGTAAGGATCGGAGAGGAATCAGGTGAGCTTGATTTTGCGCTGAATAAGTCGGCAGATTTTTATGACCAGGAGGTTGAAACTTCTACACAGCAGCTGACGACCTTGCTTGAGCCGATAATAATTATTTTGCTGGCTGTAGTAGTTGGATTTATCATACTAAGCATATTGTATCCAATGTTCAATGTTTATAAAGCACTTTCTGAATGAAAAGCGATAAAGGAAAGGGGGGAGAGAATGAGAAGTCTAAATTTTTATAAAAATGAAAAGGGAGGTTTTAAAGTAATGGATTCTAAGAAGGTATTAAAAAGTAACAAAGGTTTTTCACTGGTAGAATTAATGATTGTATTGGGGATACTGGCAATTATTGCTGTAATTAGTATAGTAGCCTTTGGTAATGTATTGGATAATAGTAGGCTGAAAGCGGATATGCAGCAGGCACAGAATATTGAAAAGGCAATACAGACATATATTTCCGAAACTGATGACTGGGATCTTTCCGGACTAGGAGTAGCAGATGGTGATGATACTGCTGATGCTATAACTGCATTAGTAAACGGCGTTACACTTGATGTTGACGGAGATGGAGCAGTTGATGATCCTTGCGGACCTTATCTGGAAGATCCGGATGGTAATGCAACTATACCTGCTCAAGGCCCAGGAAATGTCGGGTTTGCTTTAGCCGTAAATGCAGCAGATCAAACTGTTACATGCAGACCTGTAAATGCTGATCCACTTATTGACATAACTTAATAAACACATCCAACCCGGTTTTTTTGACCGGGTTGGATAATTGGTTTGAGGTCGTATGAAAAACAATAAAAAGGGAATATCGCTCCCTGAAATCATGATATATTTTGCGTTAGTTGTTGTTGTGTCTCCTATAGTACTTTCAGTGTTTCTATCCTGTACGTCGGACTATAATACATCAACAAGATACATACGCCAACAGGACAAAGTAATAGAAGCAACACATCTGATACGTAAGGATGTTGAATTTGCACAAGGAGTAATAGTGGACGAACCTAACAAAATTTTACACCTGACTTTTTATGATGGCACTGAAAGGTTTTGGAGGTTTGCGGGTAATGCCCTTGAGACAAGTACGGATGGGGTTATTTATACATCTGTAGTAGGTGAACTGGATACTTCAGGTATGGATAATAGTTTTAAAAGAATCGGCAATAGTCTGATTCTGAGGATACAGCCCCAAAAAACCAATATAAACAGAAGTAGAAACAGAAATATAGTTAATCCGATAATTACAGAGTTTTCTGTTAAGTATAAACAATAATGTCCTGAGGAGGTCATACTGCTGTGCGGGATATAAATCTTCTGCCTGAGGAAATCAGGCCTGGAAATGAAACTACTGAAAAAATCAAGGAAAAAGTCAAGGTATCCATATCGACAAAAACTATTATTATTGCAGCCTTAACAATAGTTATCATGGTAGTCTTGATTTTGATTCCTATTATTTACATAAAAGCTGTAGATTTAAGCATAGCATCTGTAGATAGACAATTAAGCAATAAGGCATATAAGGAAATAAAAGATATAAATGCAGAATTGATTGCTGCTAAAGCAGCTTTGGATTCCAAAAAGCAAATAATCAAGTCCGTAGACAAATACAGTTATCCGGTAAACGAAATTACTTCATCTTTAAGCAAAGTATCACCTAAGGGATTGGAAATTAACAGCGTAGAATATGATTCAAATTCTGTAATAATTACCGGGAATGCAATGAGCAGCTTACAGGCCTCCGAATTTCTTATTAATGTTGACAGGCTGGAATTCCTAAGTGCAAATAATATGTTGGCAAATGTAACAATAGATAAATCAAATTCCAGATGCAGGTTTGAATATACCTTCAATGTCGACAGAAAGGGTGGAAAATAGGATGGCCCTTGGAAAAAGAGAAAAAATCCTGCTTGTTGTTTTAGGAATATTGATTTATGTATTGATTGCCGTTAAGTTTGTCTGGATTCCTATAATACCCAAAATATCTGAAAAGAATGACCAGCTGATAAAAATTACCATGCAAAAACAAGCTCTTGATAATGACAGAAATAGCATAGAAAACAAGAAAAATGAGATTTCTGCCTTAAAAATAACTAATGAAAAAATCGGTTATCTATTAATGGATCAGGCCAATATTACGGATAGTATAGAGTATATAGAAAAGCTGTCTGCCCTTTTAGGCAGAGACCTTGAAGGAATAAATATACTGGCGCCCGTAGAGAGGTCATACTTTGAAAGCCTTGTTGACAGCAGTGATAAGAAAAACAGTAAGGATAAAACTGAAAAAACAAAAAAGGAAGCTGGGTTTAAGGGAACAAAATTTTATGAATTCGGAATTAGCTTTTCTACAAAACTTGATTACGCAAAAATAGTAGAACTTCTTAATTATCTTGAGTGCGGATCAAAAAAAGTACGGGTTTCATACTTCAAGATGATACCTTTTGAAGAGGAGAAAAAGGAAAAAGGAAAACAGCAAAAAAACGGCCTGCCTGATCTGGCAAAAGATATTGGCAAACAAATAAATGATAAAGAGCTGATTAAAGAAATTGAAAGAATAATGGCAGAACTGGAGAAAAAAATAAATTCTGATAAAAAACTATTCCAGATAGATATGACAATAAATCTGTATGCAATGAAAATAGGAACGATTGATAAATTATTTGAATACAGCAGGCATAAATTCAGTACTTATACATCTGGAAACGGGCTGCCTTATATACCTTCAAAAAAAGCAGCAGGTACAGCCTCATCTTTGGCAGGAAATACAGGAGGTTCTGATATTTCGATTTCACTGAATAGTTTCCTTACAGCAGGTGATAACCTGAATATTTCAGGTATCAATAAAAGTAGTGAGTATCTGAGTGTTAAGACAAAGGAAAATAGTGATATCAGGGTTACTGTAAAAAGTTCATCTTATAGCATCGAAACAAGGGATAGCAATGGTAAACCTGTGAGAATTTCAGGGACAGTTCCTGCAAGGGATATTAACATCTCTATATCTGCTGATTTCCCTGCGGTAAAGGATAATAACAGTTTAGGTATGAACATAACTGTTGTGAATGATTCAGGAAGAAATCTGAATATTACATTGTCGGATAACTCAAGGAGAGTGAATCTGTACAATGAGAATGGATCTAACATATACTCAGGAAGCCCTATTGATAAAATATTTGTTAAGTAACAGGGTGATATAATGTACAAACTCTATAGCAGCAAAAAAGGAATGACTCTTACTGAAGTTATGGTTTCTCTGGCGGTATTGGGAATATTATCGGTACCGCTTATGATGACATTTACAAATTCGATAATGGTTACCAAGCTCACCCAGGACCAGATTGAAGTAAATGCAATAACCAGGATAGTAAAAAAAACGGTGACCAATGCCGTAAAATATGCATATAGTCCCATAAAAACCTTTGATGCTGCTGCTAACGGTACAGCATATAATGCAACAGCCGATGGGGTTATACTTCGAGAGGATGCTACCGGCTTTAATAGTGGTGTAAATCTGATTATTAGTGATTCTGACGGAAATATATATAATAAATACGCGTTTAATGCAGAATTTGAGAGAGGTCCAAGGCCTCTTATCAATTATGACCCTGAATTTCCAAATACCTGCCAGTATCTTGTAACAATCTTTAGAAATGATGCTAACAACAGGGTTGTAGCAAGGCTTAGGCTGGATATTAATTTGTTGGAGGATTAGGATAATGTTTATTTTAGTTTAAGGGAATTTTATTGGGGGAGTATGAATGTTTTTTGGCAAAATGAATAATAGAGGATCAACTTTGGCTACTGTACTTATCACTCTTACTGTATTGATAATACTTGGAACCGCATTAATAAATTCATCTTTATACAGCTATAAAACGAGCAAATTCCAACAGAATATAGAATTTGCACATTATGCTGCACAATCAGGAATAGAGAAGGCATTTGATAGTATATACAGGCTCTGTGAAAATCCCGTTTTTACTAATGGTGTTCCACGACCGACAGATATGGATTTTGCCAATAATGTAATAGAAAAGATAAAGGAGACGCTGGATACTTCATACGTTAATCCGGGTGATCCTTTCAAATATACTATCCCGGGGGGAGTAGAAATAACGGATGAGGGTATAAACGCTGATGTCAGCATTAGCGATATAAGGCTAATAAATCAAAGCCTTGTTCCACCTGTTAATATAAAAATGAATATTACTATAGGTATAGTTGCCAATGGCTATTTTAAGAAAGGTATTTATAATTCCGGGATCAAGCCGGTGTACGCACAAAGGGAATTTGAAGTATTTCTGCCCACAGTTTTTGAGCTTAATGCTCCTATTTACAGTCTGGGTGACCTTGTAACAATGAATGGGATAAACGCATGGATTGGAGGAGATGTATATGTATGTGGCACTTCTCCGGAAGTTCCGGGTCAGGCAGAACAGTTTTATTATGGTGGGATTTATTCCAGGCTGAATTCAAGACTGACTATAAACGGTAATGTATACTGCAGGAGTCTGATAAGAACAGGTAAGTACGATGATATAGTTGCAGGTGCGATAATTGATGATAACAGCGCCATACACATAACAAAAGATGCTATAGCGCAGAGTATACAGGCTTTTGGTAAAAATGACAGGATCGTTGTACATAACAACGCATATACTTACGATGATGTGGAAATGAATGGGGAAGATTCTATAATAGCTATAAACGGAAGCTACTTTGGCATTTCAAAAGGTATTGTACACCATGACGATTCAAGTGCTATTGTAAATAGCGCAGTAGTTCATTATCCTGGATCTGCAGCAGCAAAAAGATCTCGTATTGTCATAAATGGTGATGTTTTGATAAACGGCGGAACTTTTAAATTTGATACTGACTTGGGCGCACAGGGACAAATTGAAGACGCTTCAATAGGATGGAGCCCTGGAACAAATCAGGCAATGTATAAGAATTTTAACTGGCTAGGAGGGACAGACTACCATAGTTGGTTAAGGGCAAACAGAAGCGATGTTACAGGTTTTGGGAACTTATTACAGATATGGCCAAAACAGACAGATATAGGTGCCTGGTTAGCTGATATAGATAACGTAAGGTCTCCAGGAGATTACAACAATATAACTGCAATTCCAACAGAAATAACGGGTTATTGCAACTATGAGATGGCAGCAAATGATGTGCTATATTTTATGGATAAATCCGACATAAGTGCTTCGGAAGTCAAGCCTCTAAATAACCTTGCAGGCTATACCATAGATAATGTCAGTGGTGTAGGAAGTAACTATTGGGACTACACTATGTGGGGAGGTTCATATGTCAATATGGTATCGGAAATGTTGGAACAAATAGGCGGACATTTGCTTCCTTTGACAGAAAAGTTTGTAAAAAGGGATTACAAATACTCACTGGGTAAAATTTTGAACAAGCCTGCTCCAGCTACTGGAAATATTACCGGTGGAGATAATCTTTTCACATTTTTACAGGGTAGGCTTAATAATATTTTTGCTCCAGGCAGTAGTTACTATGTTGTTAACATCGATGATACAGTAGGAAATACTGAGCATAGCGAAAATTTAGGTGCAATTTTATCAGGAAAAGATATTACTAAAGATTATTTGATTATTAATAATGATCCTGAGGTAACACTTGAGATATCAAATAGCTTTAACGGTATTATTTTCAGTATGGGACGTGTATTGGTCAGAGGCGGAGCTTCGATTGATGGAGCTATAATTGCTTCTGGACGGGGATATGTAAACGGTTCCTTTAATGGATCTGCCGCTGAAAATATAGGGACAATGCCCGACATTGAGTGCAGAATTCCTAAGATCAGTGAAGATGGTACAGGAATAAACCTGATGGATAACGGCGATTTAGCCGGGATATGCTTTGAAGGTTCAGGTACAGCATCAGTATCCTTTCCTGGAAGAGTAGCACTATTTAACAGGTTTAGTTCTCAGGACACGATTTTTAATGCTTTAAGTTCCATACTTTAAAATCTTGAGGTGAAAATTGATGACTGCATTGTATAGAAAATTAATTGTCTTTATTTGTATTGTTTTGTTGGGTACTAATACTGCTTGTACTATGCCTTTTTCTTCAGCCGGCAAAGCTGTATCTGCAGATAAAATCAAATCTGGAAAAAAGGAGATTTCTGCGGTGAGCAAGTTGGACACCGAAATGATAGAAAAAGTGATTTCTGATTATGTCCTTAAGCTGTATTCACTTCCTATAGAGACAAGCACGCAGTGCAGTGTTAATGGGAATATACCATATGAATTAAGAAACTTTATGTCGTTACACACTTTGAAGCTGGCAGATTCTAATCCGGAAATAGGAATTCATATGCCAAGGTATGTGTCTTTAAATGGAGTAACTGCTATTGGGTACGAAATCCTTGCAAATGAAGGAAAAAAAGGCAGTCCTGAAGTGTTTGTGTTATGTACAGGGAAAAAAGGTGATATTGTTAGCTGCTATGTAAAGGTTGGATTAAGAGCAAAATGTATTCCTGATGACTTCTTTGATAAGGTATTTAAACGTAATCCGCAAAGTTATGTCTATGAAAAAATGGGTTCTGTTGATGAATCTAAAGTAGATTATATAAAGGTACAGGCAAGGTATAACGTTGAAGTGATAAAAGAGGATAAGGAATACAAGATATCAAAAATGACTGAAGCTGATTTGAAACCGGGAATAAAAAATAGGATATCTCGACATAATAATGAATTCATCATCCGCTTGCCATACCTCAGCATATCTGCTTTACCAATGGGAAATGTAAGCATAAACAGGGATGATGAGAAAGTATTCAATGAAGAAAAAACAGTAATACAGTCATTTTTTGAGGGAATCGCACGAAGTGTTGATAATGAAAAATCAAATTTATTATACTTATCATGGACAAGCAATGATTATGCTAAATTACTTGACTGCATAAAAAAGATTGAAGCTCTAAACGGAGAAAAGGGTAGGAAAATAAGTGACTTAATGGACATAAACAGCGAATATATGAGTAAATTTGAGTTCGAAGCTTTTCCACTTAGGTCAAATATGAGCAGCATAAAATCATTAAAAAATTTCAGGATTATGCCGCATCCCGGATACTCGGAAAAAAACAAAAAATATATTGTAAATTTTGAAGCATCCGTAGAAAAAACTAATGGGATAAGCGGAGAAGAGCAACTATACAGATATGATTATTTTGTTACAGTCAACAGAATGGGTGATTCTGTAAAAGTAATTGAATTAAGACTCAATGAATGCTTTTGTATAAGCAGTTCTTAAATATATTAAGGGGGGATTTGAGTGGGTAGTAGGAAAATGAAAAAGATGTTGGCGGTGATGCTGGTACTTTGTGTAATTTCGGGTATATGCATGCCCGCAAGCTTTGCAGAAGGTGTTGCAACGAGTGTAGCAAGCAATCTGCTTGGTGCAGACGTAGCTCAGATGATGTTCAACACAATGAAATCAGCATTGAAGGAAAAGGAAATATCACTGGCTGTAAAAAATCAAATCACAGCGTGGAAAACATTGGCAGATGTACCTGCTAACTTTTGGGCATATAACTATATGAGGGCTTATTATAATTATTTTAATAAGGAAAAGAGAAATGCCATTATCACCAGACAAGAATTTGCAATAGCAATGATTGGGTCAAAAAGACTTGACTATAATGCAAAAGGAAAAGTGTTTGCCAAGGATCCTTATCTTTTTAGCAGTGCCCCAATAAATTCTTTTGCCGATAAAGGCGAAGTTACTGATATATTTAAGTATTTTGTTGAATTAGCGCTTGAAAAGAATGTTCTAAATGGGGTCGAAAAAGATGGTAAGAAGTATTTATATCCTGCAAGGGCAATAACAAAAGAAGAAGCTTTACAATTACTTGCAAATGTTTCTGCATGCAATGAGAATAATTTTATACCAAGTTCGACTAAGATAGCTGCACCAAGGATAACAGCTACGAAAAGAGATGTAAAAGTGGGTATATTGATTTTTGATAGTACTCAGTTTGCAAATAACCAGACAGATGCAAATCCGGATTATACATTGTTTTATGCACTAGACAGAAACATCAATAAACCAATGGACTGGAATCTAATAAATCCGCATAACCCGGCAGGAACATCAAAAAGTGATGCTAACGGGCTTGATACCAATGCAGCCGACCAGAGTGAAAGCCGTAAGGCTAAATTCAGATATTGGGAAGTAAAGCTAAGCGAACGTTCAGCAGATGAGTTGGCCAATGATTATGATGTTTTGTTTCAAACTTCTCATAAGACAATCACAATGAGTAATGCGGATAAGGAAAAAATCCAGAATTTTATAAACAAGGGTGGACAAATGTGGTGGGAAAACTGTGACGGCTTGGTTGTAAACAACAATTTTGTCAGTTATGGGTTTGCTAATAATAATTACATAGATTCTACTAATAGAATAAGATATGACCAGATTCCGGATGATATTAATAGTATACACCCCCTTCTGGATAACATCTACAGAGTGAACACTGATATAGTAACCTCCGGCACAAATTATTCACCAACACATACTGAAGTAACAAAGCTAGGAGATTTAAATGAATATAAAAAGCGTACCGCATACATTACAAATGTAAAAAGAACGCAAAATGAAGTAGTTGTTGTAAAAAACATAAATCCTTCAAACAAGGCACAGGACTTACCAAGTATCATATGTTCTACTTTAGGAAATGGCAGGTTGATTGTTTCTGCAAATGATATTGCCTGTGGTATTTGTGATATTGTCAATGGTGGCGGCAATGGAGTGGAAGACTACAAATTCAGCTATAATCTTATTGGCTGGATGTCCAAGGTTGCAGTTGATTTTGGTGAAATGGAAGGTAAGACATGGGAGAACATAAACCCGACTGAAATTTCACTTGTAGCAACTGTTACTAATCTTGGGGGGAAAATGAAAGACTATATGCTGACACCTGTTGTAGGTAATGGGTGGAATTTGATTCCTTCAACCTCATACATAGTAGATAACAAAACGCTGATAGAAAATTACGGTCAAGAAGTAATTGGTTTTTCCGGATACCCCAAAATAATACGATTGGCATCAAATGAGTCTGTAAACATCACATATACACTGAAAGTCAATGGAGAAATGAAGGAAAATACAGAATATAAATTTGAAATACAAGCCAAGGCACAGGGAGACCAGAGGGATACAGATAAGTCTGAATATAAACTATCTGTTGCTAATGTACCACTGAATCCGCCTATTTTATCATATGATCCAATCAATGAACAGGTGGATAGCAGGACAGATTATTGTTTAAAGACATATGTAGATGTAGAGATTCCTTCTCCGCTTTCAGATGACAGTATCGTATCACCTCCTATTGATACATATGAAATGTATATTGATTTATACAGGCTAAATCTTGATGGAAGCAATAAGCGGCAACTGGTACCGGAGAAGATAATAGCAGGAAACCTGAAATCACAGGCTTCCAGTATAGGTGAAAAAGATTATAAAATATTAGTAAGTGATAGCTTACTATCGACAGAGGGATTAACCGGTGTTACCACTGAAAGTTATATTGAAGGTAGTCGGTTAAAGATAATTGCAAGAAACGTACAATTTAGCAAGTCAGGTCAAACATTAAAGTTAAGAATAGATCTTGCAAGATTAATAAATGGGTATAAGTACGAGGTTAGTGCTTATACAAGGAGATTAAGGGATAACAAAACATCCGAGACAAACGATGAACTTAAACCGAAAGTACGTTTCGATATTAATTATGGATATAATAATCCGGCAATATCAAAACTTGAGGAATTCAACTGGACTGTCAACAGTGTAAAAATCGAGTTGTCTTATTCTATACCTCAATATTCGGATATCTATTCATTGGGAAAAGCGGAAAGCAACAGAATTGAAGTTTATAGAACTAATGGTGAGTTGGAGACTATAGTTGATTCAACAAACTTGATCAAAGAGACAGAGGGCACGATTAATGGCACTTGGTTGACAAAGGCTTTAGATTCAAGATATAAGTACTATGCCCGAATAATTACATCAAGCTCTGCGCTTGATCAAACAAGAAATGCGGAATTGATTGCTTTTGTTCCATTACATGACCCCAGATTTACACTGGATGCAGGTACCACTGAAGTAGATAGTGCAGAGGATTACTGCGTAGAATCTTTTATTGATGTAAATATACCGTCGCCAATGGTTTCTAATAATGCAAGTGCTCCAAATGACACATATGAAATATTCTTTGACATATATGGAATGAATTTAGATGGGTCAGATATACAGACTATAAATGCTTTAACGGTAAACGATATTTCAAGTATACAGAGCCAAGCAGCGGAAATAAGCAAGAATGATAATAAAATAATAGCTAAATGTATAAATTTTGAAGGAATAGACGATGTAACACTGACGACCAGTATTGAAGGAAACAGGCTTAAGGTGACAGCATCAAATGTCCAATTTTCATCAGTGGATGAGAATTTAAAGCTTCATGTAAAACTGGCAAGGCTTATTAATGGCAAAAAGTATGAAATTAAAGCATATATGAAAAGATTAAGTGATGAAGCAGTTACTACCTGTATCGATGCACTCAAACCAAGGGCTTCCTTTATTGTCAATTACAAATATGAAGAACCCGGTATTACAAGAGTTCAGCATTTAGACAAAACAGATACTAGTGTGAAGTTGGCAGTAGATTACACAATTCCTGAATACTCTGATTTATATACTGCATTTAAAGCAGAAAGTAACAGGATAGAAGTGTATAAGGTAGATTCCGATGGTGCTGAAACTGTTGTGGACTCTGAAAATCTTCAAAAAAGTACTGCCGGCAGAGTTACTGGAACATGGACATCAGATACGCTTCCTTTACTTACAGCAGAATCAAATTACCACGTAAGGCTGACTGTTACAAGTACTGCTCTTGATGAAGTTAAAAATATCAGTAATACGGTTCTACTAAATCTGAAAGCTCCTGAACTTTCGATGAGTGCTGGAAATATCGAGGTTGACTGTACAAACGATTATTGTATAAAAACATATTTCGACGTCAGGATACCCTCACCTATAGAAGCCGGTATGATAGGTGCGGGAATGGATACATATGAATTATACATTGATTTATACAGGATGAATGCCAGTGGTGCTGATAGAAAATCTCTCAAACCAGTTATAATTAGCGATTCAGGGAGTTTGAAATCGCAGGCTGGTGAAATAAACAAGGAAGAGTTGGAAGTGCTTGCAAAAGCCATAAGTGTGGAAGGACTAGATGGTATTGTAGTGACTAACACAGCAGATGGCAGCAAGCTAAAAATAACATTATCAAACGTTAGGTTTACAAATTCAACTCAGATGCTAAAAATCAGAGTCAAGTTAGGAAGACTAATAAATCTCCATAAATATGAAGTAAAAGCGTATTTGAAAAGAGTTAGTGATGGTGCGCTTACTTCTATGAATGATGCGTTAAAGCCTAAAGTAAGCTACAATGTCAATTTCGGATATTCTTTGCCAACTATTAAAAAAGTTAGGGAAATAGAACGGTCTGGAGACAGAGTAAAGGTTCAGATACAGTTTGTAATGCCTAAATACTCTGATATATATTCTAGTTCATCTCAAAACTCTAAGGTAGTAATATATGGCACAAATAATTCAGGAGAAACCATAGAACTTGATAGTGAAAACATTTATATAGGAAATAGCAAGATAAACAGTACATGGATACCTGACGGAAATGGCAATATTACAGGGACTTGGATTACAGACCAATTACTCGTTAACAAGAAAGTCACTGCTGCGATTATGTTAAAGAGTACTGCCTTGGATACTGAAGGGACAAGTACTATAATACTTTACTATACTGTAGATATCAACTAGGCTTATCTGAAAACAAAATCAATAAATATATAAGGAGGCCTGAATCATAGGATTCATGCCTCCTAAAAGTATTTTAGGATTAATAAGTTATTATTTTATTATATTGGGGGATGTAGATGAAAAAAATATTTTGCATAATTTGCTGTTTATTACTTGTACTAAATACAATTATGTTTGAGGGACGTATGGCTAAAGCTGATGAAATGCTGGTAAATCAGGCACTTCCTCTCAACTTTCAGACAATTCCATATGATTTTAGTGATATTAATGTAACAGGTTTTTCTACTCTTGAATATGGAGATCTTGTGTGTAGTTTTGACTTAACTAACCGCTCTATTGAAAAAGAGTATCTGGTTCCTCTATACGTTATAGGAATAGATGACAAGGGTAATCTTATTGAGGTAGGATCTACTACGGTTACTATACCTAAAAGTCCTGCAAAAAGCATTTCTTATAAAGGAAGTGACAATAAAACATGTACTGTCAAAGTTCTGGATGAGACAAAGATATCTACCGTTAAGAAAGTGAAAATTAGATTAAAAGCCGGGTTCTTTATAGCCTCGATACAGACGGGTATAGTAGGCAATACAAGTGAAACCATTCAACTTTTCAGTTACGGTATAAGAAGAGATGATATACAAAACAAAATAATAGTAACAGGTATTGTGAAGGATAATTATCCTTATCCTTTTAGCAGCGAAGTGAAGACGATTAAACAAAACGCAGGGATAGTAGCCAGTGGATATGATAAAAACGGTAAAATTGTAGAGGTTCAGGGAGCCTCTGATAATGTTCCGAACGGGGTTGTAAAAACCTTTGAACTGACATTCCTGGCAGGGTCTTTAATAGACCAGGTGAATGTTAGTGTTACGGGTAACTCTAATTCAACCTTCTTAAATATATACGGCAACAGGGTTGAAAATGGCAAGAATATAATAACAGGCAACATAGAGAACAATCCTTACAGTCAGTATGTTCAGATTGTAGCTAAGGGTTATTCGGGAGGGAAGGTTGTTGAAGTAGACGGGAAGACATTAACTATAGAAAAAAGTGCCAATGCCAGCTATAGATTTGAAATGGATCAACACAATAATATTGATAGAGTTGAAGTGCTGGTAAAACAGCAGAAGGAAATAGTGGGGAGTGCGGAGCTTGTTGCATACAGCACACATACTGAAAGTAATAAGATAATCGTAGATGCACTGGTATCGAGTGGATACTACAAAGATAAAAATCTAGGCATTATAGTATCGGGATTAGATAGGGATTTTAAAGTAATAGAGACTAATACTTCCATACTTCCATTTAAGGGTAATACCATTCAGCTTCAACATGTGAAAACTACTCTGGAAGCAGGAGATCGGATAAAACGTGTGAATGTAGAACTGGCAGGGATACTTGAAGATCAGATTTTACTCAGAAAATGTGCTTATAGGGTAGAAAATGGTACATATCTGGTAACAAGTATTATTGAAAACGGAAATACCGTACAGCAAACTGCGGGGGTTAAGGTAACAGGTTATGATGAGGCGGGAAATGTTGTTGAAGTTACAGGATATAGTGATAATATTCCTGCCAATAGCACAAAACAATATAAATCCATACTTACCAATACCAAAGACATAAAAAAAGTTACAGCAGAGTTCGTAGGATTAGTAAAAGGTGATACTCAGGAAATTCATGCTTCCTATACTGATGCAGGCTATACTTTTGTATCAGGGATTATTTTGAATGGTAATGCTCAGCATTACGGAGGGTTTATAGCTATTGGTAAAGATAAAAATGGGAAAATAGTTGATATAGACAGCTTGTATAGATCATTAGATCAAAATACTGTAACACCATTTTTGTTAAAGCTTAATAACTCAAAAATGAAATCACTACAGACATACATAGTTGAAGCAAACAAGTTAAGTCCAAATCTGGTGCTAAATGGCGCAGGATTTTATAAAGAATTGGAAAATGGGCATATTAACGCTGTTATTTCTAATGGAACAACATTAAAGCAAATTGCTGGTATTGTTTCTATCGGATATGATTCCAGAGGTAAAGCGGTTGATATGAATGCTACACGACCTTATGAGATTTCTCCATTAACTGTAACAAAATTACAAAATTCCTTAAGCAATATTAAGCAAGTAGTAAGTGTAAAGAGCTTCCTCTATGGGGTCAAATGCAATACAAGTATTCTGGCATCCAGTTACTCAGTGGATCATCAAAGAAAAACTGACATATATTCCTTATGTATTACTAATGGGGCTGCAGAACAAAAATTCAAGGTTGTATATACGACATATGACACTAAAGGCAAAAAACTGAAGGATGTCATTCAAAATGTGCAAATATCCAAATATGGAGCCAAAGTTGTAACTGTAAACATTAATAAATCGAATATTTCGAGAGCTTTAGTAACTGTATATGATTCTACAAACAAGAAAATAACAGGAAAGGGGATTTCTGATCTGGTGTATAAAGGATAGATTTGCAATTACTTGGTTCAAAACAACTATAGGTAATTGGAACAAACGCGAAGCAGTTCTTAAATACAGGCAAGAGGCAGTATGCTGATAGGTTGCAGGTGCTTGATAATGAATTTTTATAATGGCAGTATATTCCTTATAATCGATAAAATAACTTTATGTGGTGATTAGAGATGGTTTTTGATTTTTTACGTCGCAAAAAATCCAATAATGAAATGATATGCATCGATATAGGCTATAAAAATATAAAAGTTGTGGAGGTTGACGCAAATAAAAGCAATTCCAATATCCACATCAGTAACTATGGGATAACGGCGACTCCGAAGGAGTGCATAAAAAACGGAGCTATATATGATGTGTCACGTGTATTAGATATGATTAAGCAGGTTATATATCAGCAGCATATGAAGGCAAAAAATGCGAAGATAATTATGTCCGGTACTAATATAATTACCAGAATTTACTTGATTGATAAAAAGTCAGGGGAAGAAAGCGATGATACAATTAAGAAAAGTATCCCGGGCTTTTTTCCACTGGATATTGACAACTATCAGATAGATTATAAAATACTTCAGACTGTATTAGACAGAGGGGTAGAAAAATACAAGGTGTTCCTCACAGCCGTTCCCAAAAAGATACTTCAGAGCTATGTAGAGGTGTTGAGAGGGTTGGATCTTAAGCCTCTTGCTGTTGATATACCAGCAAACAGTACTGCCAAGTTCTTTAACAGGGATATTGAGGTTACGGAGATGGAAGAATGGTACCGCCAGAAGGTATATAAAAAGGTTGGTACTGAAGCCTTTGCGGTTTTGGATTTTGGATCTGAAACTACAATAGTCAATTTTTTAAATGATAAGATTCTTGAATTCAATAAGGTTATTCTTTGTGGCAGCAGCAATATTGACGAGCATCTGGCAAAAAATATGGATATAAGGCTTGACGAGGCTGAGTGGCTTAAAAAGAAATATGGACTAAAAGCACCGAGGTATAATTCGCCTGAGGAGCACTATACTTCACATGAAATAATCACTGATTTCATAGAAAGACTTGTAAAACAGATAGCTAATTGTTTTATATTTTATCAGGAACACTGTTATGGAAAACCTATATCAAAGGTGTTCATTATCGGCGGTGGATCGCAATTGGCAGGATTGAGACAGTATTTATTCTCCGTTTTCAACATACCTGTATACCCTGTAGGATTGATGAACTTAAGAGGAGTTGAGCTGGAAAAGAATCTGGATCAGGAAAAACTGAATTATCTGATAAATTGTGTAGGTATTTCATTGTAAAATTACTTTATGTGAATTACCTGGAAACGTCACAAAGCGTTTTACGGATAGCAGAAGGTTCACTCCTCTTTTACATAATATTTTTTATATTTTACTGTTTACATTTTTCTGTAAGTTGGTATAATTATTATTGTAGTTAGTTAAATAATTAACGAGGTTAATATGGAGACTGTGAACAGAGTTGCTGTCATAGGCATTGTTATTAGTAACCGTGAAGAGGTTGCAAGAAAAGTAAATGATATATTAAGTGATTTTGGAAGGATTATTGTAGGCAGGATGGGCATACCTTATAAAGAAAAGGAAATTTCCGTCATGTCAATAATAGTTGACGGAACTAATGACGAAATAGGAGCTTTAACCGGCAAACTGGGCAATATTAAGGGGATAAAGGTCAAAGTAGCATTGACATATTAAACTGGCGTTTTTGGTTCTGATATCCGGTACGGGTTAATTAATTCAACTGGCACAACAGATAGATTTATAAAAATAGAAACATTGTAATTGAATAATCTGAGGTTATGAGGGGAGTGTAAAGCCCGAAAACCAAGGAGATGACTTAATCCTGAGGGGATGGTTAATTCCTAGCTGAGGGGAGAGAATGGCATTTGTTAAATATCGGCTCTTCCTGAAGAAAAACTTTCGGGAGGGGCTTTTTATATTTAATAATTGGGGGTTGTATCATGAACAAAAAAATCAGATTTATTACACGTACAGCAATTCTTTTAGCACTTGCTATTGTATTCCAGATGCTAGGGAGGTATATTCCGTTAGGACCAAACAGTCAGTTTGTTGTGGGGCCTCTGATAAATGCATGCTTAATGGTTGCGGCAGCAATGGTCGGACTATCAGGAGGAGGAATTGTAGCATTACTGTCACCTTTTGGGGCAATTCTCACCGGAGCAGCAATTCCCTTGCCTTTTGCGCCATTTGTAGCATTAGGTAATTTTCTTCTTGTTCTATTGTTTTTCTTATTTATGTATAGAAGCAAGATTTTGGGTCTGACACTTGGTGCTCTGGCAAAATCCGTATGGCTGTTTGCTGCAATTAAGATTTTCGTATGGGCTATGGACATGAAAGGCAAGAAGGCGGAAATGCTGCTGTGGTCCTTTAGTTGGCCGCAGGCAATAACAGCTCTGGTTGGCGGAGTATTGGCGTTATTACTAATAAAAGTGTTGGATAAAAATATTCAAAAATAGAAATTTTGAACTTAAGCTTGTAAATGAATACCTTGCCTGACGGGACGGAGTGAATCTTAACGGAGGGAGAGCGGATATGTCTTGTTTTCTGTGGCTCTTTCTGTAATTTTCAGAGGAGCCATTTTTATTTTGCATTATTTGACTCCTACTGTGGAGGCTGAGGTGAAATATCCAAGGGGGAGTTATTATGGTTGATTACATCAATGAAGAACAGATATGCAAGTCTTTGGAGGTTGGTAAAAGTACCTCGAAGGAAGAGGTAAGGGATATACTTAAGAAAGCAGAAGAATGTAAGGGTATTGATATGGATGAAGTATCCAAGCTGCTTAATGTAACGGATATGGATTTGCTGACTGAGATTTATGAAACTGCAAGCTTTATTAAGAACAAGGTATATGGAAAAAGGGTTGTGCTCTTTGCACCGCTGTATACAAGTAATGAATGCACAAATAACTGCCTTTACTGTGGCTTTCGTAAAGACAATAAGGAACTGCACCGTAAGACACTGACTATTGAAGAAACAGTAAGCGAAGCTAAGGCTATTGAAGCCCAAGGACATAAGAGGCTATTGCTTATTTGCGGCGAGCATCCTGGAAAAACCGGTGCAGTGCACATAAGAGAAGCAATGGAAGCTATATACAAAAACGTGGATATCCGTAGGATAAACGTTGAAGCTGCACCTATGAAAACAGAAGAATACAAAGAGCTGAAAAAAGCCGGTATCGGTACTTATGTAATCTTTCAGGAAACGTATAACAGGGAAGTTTATAAAAAAATGCACCCTGTGGGGCTTAAAGCTGATTATGATTGGAGAATTACTGCCATAGACCGTGCATTTGAAGCCGGGATAGATGATGTAGGTGTGGGAGCCTTACTTGGGCTCTACGATTATAGGTTTGATGTACTTGGTCTGCTAATGCATGTGAAAAGTTTTGAAAAAAGATATGGTGTAGGACCTCATACCATATCCGTACCGAGAATGAGGCCTGCTTTGGGGTCAGCCCTTGAAAAAATACCCTACAGGGTCAATGACCAGGAATTTAAGAAAATAGTCGCTATTTACAGACTTGCTGTTCCTTACACAGGAATTATACTTTCTACCAGAGAAAATGCTGAAATGAGGGATGAACTTTTAAGCATAGGAGTAACTCAGATAAGTGCAGGTTCCAAAACAAGTCCTGGAGGATATGTAGCGGAAGAAGAAAAAGCGGACCAGTTCGCTGTCAGCGATCATAGAAACCTGCCTAAAATGCTGGAAAGCATATGCGAAAATGGCTATATTCCAAGCTTTTGTACTGCCTGCTACAGAAGATGCAGGACCGGGGAAGCTTTTATGGAGTACGCCAAGGAGGGGGAAATACATGAATTTTGCCAGCCTAATGCGATCCTTACATTCAAGGAAAATCTTATTGATTACGGGACTGAGTTTTTAAGAGTCAAAGGCGATAAAATTATTGATAAGGCATTAATGGAGATAGAAGACCCCAAAATGAGAAGTGCAACTATAGAGAGGCTTAAAGAAATAGAGCTGGGAAAAAGGGATTTGTATTTTTAAGTTTTTAAAAGACCACGGTGGTAAAAAAATCTATCAAACTGGCCGGGCAGGTTGGATTACTGAACATAAAGGGTGTGTTGATTTGGAAAATAAGTACTTTCTAATACTTGCAAGGAATACAGCTCAGATGCTGATGCTTGACAAGGCTTTGAAACTGAATGGAATTGAAACCGATCTTGTGCCCGCTCCTCCGGAGTCAGGTTCTGTATGTGCTATTGCAGTAAAAATACCGGGAGAGCGTCTTGGAATTGCAAAAAAACTGATAATCGAAAACAAAATAGAAGTAAGTAATATATACGAAGATAAAAAATTCAAACTTCAGGGTTTTATAAGTAAAAAACTTGGTCAGATGATTACTGCGGACTTTCTGAGTATTCTTAAAAAAATAGAGGCAGGAGAGGAGCTTGAAAAAAGAGATGTTATGTATCTCCTCTCTACTGAAAAGGAAAAAGAAATCCATACAATTATGAATGTGGCGGATAAGATCAGAAAAGAAATGGTCGGGGACGTTGTAGAAATAAGAGGTGCTATAGAGTTTTCGAACTACTGCAGGAAGAACTGCAACTATTGCGGATTAGCAGGCTCAAATTCCGGGGTTCAGCGATACAGAATGACAGAGGAAGAAATAATGGAAGCTGTAGATCATATTCATGGACTGGGAATGAGGACGGTTATTTTACAGTCGGGTGAAGATATGGTTTGGACGACTGAAAGGCTTATTACACTAATAAAACAAATAAAAGAAAAAACAGGTATGAGGGTAACTTTAAGTGTAGGAGAAAAAAGTAGGGAAGAGTATACAGCCTTAAAAGAGGCCGGTGCGGATAATTTCCTTTTGAAGATAGAAACCACGAATCCAAGATTATTCAGTGAGATTCATCCTGATGATGATTTTTATTACAGGCTTCAGTGCTCTAAATGGTTAAAGGAGCTGGGGTACATAAACGGTTCGGGGAATATCATCGGTCTGCCGGGTCAGACAACAGAAGATATTGCCGGTGATATTCTTTATTTCAAAGATATGGGAATAAACATGATTGGTATCGGACCTTTTATACCCGCAAAGGGAAGCAGCTATGAAAAACATCCGCATGGAGACATTGAGCTGACTTTACGGGTTGTGGCAGTTACCAGGATAGTATGCAAAAAAGTATATATTCCATCAACTACGGCTCTTGCATCGTTAGATAAGGATGCACAGGTCAGGGCTTTACAGTGGGGGGCTAATACAATAATGCTAATAAATACTCCCGAGAAATACAGAGGAAGTTACAGGATATATGACAATAAGAATATGGTAGACATGGAAGCTGCCGTCTATGCAGTAAAAAAAGCCGGGAGAAAGCTACCGGCATATCTGAAGATCAGTTGACGGTTATGTATTACAAACACCTGAGGGAATATATGGAGCATACTTAAAGAGGTGTGAAGAAAGGAATGCAAAGATAAATGCATAGGCTTTGAGATAGATGGCTTTTTAGAGGGGTTTAGCTATGAGAATAGAGCGCGATTTATTAGGTGAGAAAAAAATACCTGGGAACTGTTACTACGGTATTCATACTGCGAGGGCAATAGAAAACTTCAATATCAGCGGAAGGCCGATTCATAAAGAACTGGTCAGGGCATTGGTTGTTGTAAAAAAGGCAGCAGCTATTACAAACGAAAATATCGGGCTTTTGGATACAAATATATCTGGAGCAATTCAAGTGGCATGTGATGAAATACTTTCCGGACAACTAAGCGATCAGTTTGTAGTGGATTGCCTACAGGGTGGAGCGGGGACATCAGCAAATATGAATACCAATGAAGTGATTGCTAACAGAGCAATTGAATTGATGGGTGGCAGCAAAGGCGAATATGGACTGGTTCATCCCCTGGATCACGTGAACATGTCCCAGTCGACAAATGATGTTTTCCCAACAGCTGTAAGGCTAGCTGCAATAAGACTTCTTAAGCCGGTAAGCGAGCTGTTTGCAGAATTACAAAATGCATTGCAGGAGAAGGAAGAAGAATATTCGTCAATTTTGAAAGTCGGAAGAACTCAACTTCAGGATGCCGTTCCCATACTGCTCGGACAGGAATTCGGGGCCTGGGCTCAAGCTGTGGCAAGGGACAGATGGAGATTGTACAAAGCGGAAGAAAGACTGAGGCAGGTCAACATAGGAGGTACTGCAGTAGGTACAGGCTTGAATGCAGACAAGAAATATATATTCTGGATGATAGAAAAGTTAAGGGATTTGACAGGCTTGGGGTTGGCTAGAGCAGAACATATGATGGATGTTACCCAGAATACTGATATTTTTGTTGAGGTTTCCGGGCTGCTGAAAACTGCTGCGGTAAACCTTTCGAAAATAGCAAGCGATATAAGACTGCTTTCATCAGGACCTAAAGCGGGTTTTGGAGAGTTGAAGCTGAGGCCTGTACAGACAGGATCTTCAATCATGCCAGGTAAGGTAAACCCTGTAATACCTGAGGCTGTTAATCAGATTGCTTTTCAGATTATGGGCAATGATGTTGCCATTACTATAGCAGCACAAGCCGGTCAGCTGGAATTGAATGCCTTCCTGCCACTTATTGCTCATAATCTTTTTGAGATGCTGGACTTGATGAAAAACGGCCTGAGAATTTTTATAGATAAATGTATTAAAGGTATAGAAGCGGATAGAGAGCGCTGTAAGGAACAGGTTGATAATAGTCTGATTCTTGCTGCTGCACTTGTGGGACATATAGGATACGAAAAAGCTTCAGAAGTAGCTAAAAAATCCTTAGCTACAGGAAGGACGATAAAAGGAGTTTTGATAGAAGAAAACATAATGGATGAAAATTCTATTGAACGGATACTCAATGCTGTCCATATGACCAAGCCGGGAATACCGGGGATAAAGAGATAGGGGGTATGAAAATGAATGCTACACCTGTGGGTAATCGCCTGCATATATCGGTTTTCGGAAGAAGAAATGCAGGGAAAAGCAGTCTGGTAAATGCTCTTACCGGGCAGGAGCTTGCAGTGGTATCAGATGTTCCGGGTACTACAACAGACCCTGTATACAAAACAATGGAGCTTCTTCCTATTGGGCCTGTGGTAATAATAGACACCGCTGGTCTGGACGATGAGGGTGAATTAGGAAACTTAAGAGTGGAAAAAACATATGATGTGATGAGGAAAACAAATCTTGCAATGATCGTGGTAAGTGCTGTTGATGGTATTACAGGCTTTGAAGCTGATCTGATTGAGAAAATGAAGAATAAGCGTATTACGGTAATTGGCGTTATTAACAAAAGTGATTTGAGCAGGTCAGTAGAGGAAAACTTCAGTGGTTATGCTTCAAAATATGGTATTCCTTTTATAAAGGTAAGCTCAAAAACAGGTGAAGGAATAGAAAAGCTAAAAGAAGTAATCGGACAGAGTGCAAGATTTGATGACATACAGCTGAGTCTGGTGGGAGATCTGGTCAAACCAGGAGATTTTGTAGTTTTAGTGACACCTATTGATAAGGCAGCACCTAAAGGGAGGCTGATACTACCTCAACAACAGACTATCAGGGATATAATAGAATCTGATGCGATAGCAGTGGTTACAAAGGAGCATGAGCTGAGAGAAACACTGGACAATCTTGCCAGGAAGCCATCTGTGGTTATTACCGACTCACAGGCTTTTATGAAAGTATCTGCAGATACACCTAAGGAGATACTGCTTACATCCTTTTCTATACTTTTTGCGAGACAAAAGGGTGAATTGATAGAAATGGTGAGGGGACTGAAGGAAATTGAAAGGTTGAAACCAGGCGGCAAAGTTCTCGTAGTTGAAGGTTGTACACATCACAGACAGGCTGATGATATCGGTAAAGTCAAGATACCCAGATGGATAAGGCAGATAGCGGGAGGAGATATAGAATTCGAATGGGCCAGCGGCAATTACTTTCCCAAGGATATAGGAAAGTTCAATGCTATAGTACATTGTGGAGGTTGTATGCTAAACAGGCAGGAAATGCAATATAGGATAAATTATGCAAAAGATAATAATATCGCTATTACAAACTATGGAATGTTGATAGCTTATGTACAAGGGATTCTGCAAAGAGCATTGGAACCATTTCCTGCAGCATCAATAATACTGGAAGAATTGGGTACATAATTTTGTAATGGAGGGACGATATGATATATCTTGACAATGCAGCAACATCATACCCTAAACCCAACAGAGTATATGAAGAAATCGACAGATGCATGAGGGAATACTGTGCAAATCCCGGACGTGGAGGACATGCAATGTCTATAGCATCGGGAAAGGCAGTTCTTGAAGCCAGAGAAGTAATATGTAAATTTTTTAGTATTAAAAATCCTATGCAGCTGTGTTTTACAAAAAACGCCACAGAGTCTCTAAATATAGCAATCAAGAGTTGTTTGCGGGAGAATATCCATGTCATTACCACAAGTATGGAACACAACTCCGTAATCAGGCCGCTGAAAACCCTGGAGAAAGAAAATGGCGCAGAGATCACGATAGTAAAAGGGGATGAATATGGCGAAATAGATCCTGATGAAGTGAAGAAAAATATAAGGAAGAATACAAAGCTTATTGCACTGACACTGTCTTCCAATGTCAACGGTATAGTAATGCCTGTAAAGGAAATAGGAAAAATCGCACGTGAGAATGAAATAATCTTTTTAGTTGACGCTTCACAGGGAGCGGGTGTGTTTAACATAGATGTAGAGGATATGAATATAGATATGCTGGCATTTCCAGGTCATAAAGGTTTGCTTGGCCCACAGGGAACAGGCGGTCTGTATGCCCGGGAAGGACTGGATCTGAAACCTATTATGCAGGGTGGGACAGGTAGCAATTCCGAAAATATTTTTCAGCCTGAAATTATGCCGGATTTACTGGAAAGCGGTACATTGAATACTCCAGGTATTGTAGGCCTGGGCTATGGGGTAGATTTTATAAGCAGCTTTGGTCTTGATAACTTGAAAAAATATAAATATATGCTTGTAAATAGATTTTTTGAAGGTCTAAGAGATATCAGGAGAATAAGAATCTATAGTAAAAACGATATGGAAAAGAATTCCGGCATAGTAGCTGTAAATTTTGATGACATAGATTCTTCCGAGATAAGCTATGCATTAGATAAAGTATATGGAATAGCTACCCGTCCGGGTTTGCACTGTGCTCCTCTGGCACATCAGACTCTTGGGACAGTAAATAGCGGAATCGTACGCTTCAGCGTGGGATGTTTTAACACGATTGAAGAAATAGACATTACACTGGAAGCATTAAGAGAGATCTCGCAAAGTCTTTAATTATTAAATATTTTAAATTTTAAATAAAAAATATTTAAAATAATCAGACATTGTATCACAAATATAGTATAATAGATTAAAACAATTAAAAAGGTGGAATGATTTATGGGTAACGATTCATTAAAGAAAATTATTACAGCCGCTGTATTGATAATTCTCTTCATAATAGCAGTAAAGATTCTTTTAAAGCTTATAGGCTTTATATTTGCAATACTTGTTCCTGCTGCAGTACTTGGGTTAATTGCATATTTTGTTTATAAAGCAATTTCCGGTAAAAAGTGTTGTTAGTTAGTGGAACATCATCAGGATCCTTTCCATTTGGGAGAGGGTCCTTTTATTTTGTTTAAGAGATTCAATTATAAAATGATTTCGGGTATGTTTCAGAAATATTAAAAAAATATTTCTGAATTAGAGGAATTTGCATAATTATGTAGAATATATACAGTTGTGGTCATCAGATTTTGTTTTTCAACCATTTACGATCCTTAAAGCATTTCCAGGGATCACTTTTGTTATCTATTCAATATTTTACAAGTTGAGTTTGTTTGTTTCAAAAGTTTAATCTTAATTTATCACCGATGAATTTTTTGATTGCTATACTTCATAACAGGACAGGATAAAACTTCTTCAAGGAGGAAGGAATGAAACAGACACATTTTACACTTTACATAATTAAATACATGGCAATATTTTTACTTTTGGGAGCTATAGTATATAGTGGTGGGAGAATAGATTTCATAAGCATTACTGCCTATATATCAACTTTTTTACTGATGGCTTTCTTAGATTATGTTAATTTAAAAAAATCTAGAGCAGGAGAGAAGGCAGAAAACAGTAGCTGCATAAAAGAGGTAAGGGATAATAACATTGAGGCAGCAGCATCCAAGGAAGCTTTAGAGTTTTTGAGTGGTAACTGTGAAGATAATGGCAGCAGATTAAGCGATTTTATAGAAAAAATATCAAGCATACGCAGCGAGTTGAAAATGAAAAATGAGGAGCTCAAAGCATTAAGGGAAGCTTCAGAAATAATAACCTCCACCTTTGACGTTAAAGTAATCATTGAATACATATACAAGGTTTTTAACAGATTTTCAGGGTGTGACAGGTATTTGATATTTTTCTCTGATAAGGATAATAATCTTGTTTGCAGATATGAATTTGGCACTATACAATTGAATGAAACCGGAAATCTGGTCGACAAGGATTCTGTAATCAGAAAATGCTTTCAGAACAGACAGACGATAATAAAAATTAACACCACCATAAACAGTAGAGGAATTACCGGTGATAAAATAGCCATACCTTTAAGCGTTTCTGGAGAAATAGTTGGTGTTATTTTTATGGAAAGTAGCGGGCCGGGAGCGTTTTCTAAGGTAAATGTAGGATTTTTGGAGAGTCTGGCAGTTTATGCAGCAATAGCAATAAAAAATGCAGAACTATTTAACAGTATTTTTGAGCAGAAACAGGAAATTGAAGCATTATATGAAGAAACTGCAGCTGTAAATGAGGAATTGAGTTCATATGTGGATGAATTAAACAAAACCAAGGAAGAACTTAAAGTGAAGAATGAAGAATTAAGTGGATTTTACAATGAAATCCAGACCGGATATATTCAGACTGTCATGGCACTGTCAAATTCTATTGAAGCAAAGGATGCATATACCAGAGGACATTGCCAGAGAGTCATGGAGATTTCCTGTGAAATAGGAAAGAAGTTGGGACTTAGCGATAGCGAAATACAGGATTTAAGGTATATTTCAATACTTCATGACATCGGAAAGATAGGTATCCCTGCAAATATCCTTAACAAAGAAGGCAAGCTTACAAATGAAGAGTTTGATGAAATAAAAAAACATCCCTTTATTGCATACAACATACTCAAGGATGTAGAATTCATAAGAAACGGGTTGGATGGGATACTGCAGCACCATGAAAGATATGACGGCAAAGGATATCCATACGGGAGAAAAGGTAACGAAATATGCAAGCTGGGAAGAATATTGTGTATTGCCGACGCGTTTGACGCTATGACCAGTGACAGACCATACAGAAAGGGTATGTCTATGGAAACAGCCATAGCTGAGATTGAAAGGTGTAAAGGTTCACAGTTTGACCCACATATTGCGGATGTATTTATTGCTATGAGCAAGCAGATCATAGAGTCAGAAACAGAATAGTATCAATACCTAAAATTGTATAAGTTCAGTCTACTAAAACCAGGTTTTAGCGAAACGAACAAGTTGTGCCGGCCGGTACAACACGCTAAAATAAGCTTGGTTTTTTTCATTTTAGCAAGTTTTGAATGAATACTGTTTAACCTAAATTATACATTGAAAATAGTTGTTTAATATGATAACTTAAAACTTGCTGACTATATATATTTGAACTATTTAGAATAACAGTTCATATTATGCCTATGGGGGTTAAAATATGCAGGAAACTAACAAATTGAAAATATTATTCGTATCAGCAGAAGTTGCACCTTTTGCAAAAACAGGCGGGCTTGCGGATGTTGCAGGTTCTTTGCCACAGGCACTTGCGGCGATGGGGAATGATGTCAGAGTTGCCATGCCGAGATATAAAAGTATTGATTGCAAAATGAGTTATGTTACTGATTTTCCGGTACAAGTCGACTACAAAAAGGAAACGTGCATAGTGAGGGAAACAGAGGTTGTTTTTGAAGATAATAATGGGAAAAAGCTTGTACCAGTCTATTTTATTGATAACTACCATTATTATGACAGGGATGGAATCTATTGCCATTATGATGACGGAGAAAGATTTGCTTTTCTCTGCAATGCGGTAATGGAGATGCTTCCTAGGATTAATTTTCAGCCGGACATAATACATTGCAACGATTGGCATGCAGGCCCTGTCTGTATGATTTTAAATGAAAAGTATAAAAATCACTCTTTTTATAAGAATATTAAAACAGTTTATACAATACACAACCTTGAGTATCAGGGAAATTTCCCAAAGGATGTCTATAAGCTTTTCAATATGAAGGAAGATGTATTCGTACCCGAAAAAGTTGAGTTTTATGGTATGTTCAGTTTTATGAAGGCCGGTTTGGTTTATGCTGATAAGATAAATACCGTAAGCGCGATGTATGCAAGTGAAATTCAGACTTCCGAGTATGGAGAAAAGCTGGAAGGGCTGCTTCAGTCAAGGGCAGATGATTTATGCGGAATTGTAAATGGAATAAGTTATGACTATTTTAATCCTTCCAAAGATCCAAGAATAGCAAAAAACTATAGTGAAGAAAACATAGAAGATAAAAAGGAAAACAAATATGCACTTCAGAAAGAATTGGGATTGCCTGTAAAAGATGTTCCTGTAATGGGTCTGATATCCAGATTGGCAGGACAAAAGGGACTAAATCTGGTTTTAGATGTAATTGATGATATTTTGGCTCTGGATGTACAATTTGTGCTTTTAGGAGAAGGCGATCCTTATTATGAAAATGCATTTAAGGATATAATGAAAAAGTATCCTGACAAGGTGGGGGTAAGAATTGAATTTAACGCCTCGCTTGCTCAAAGAATATATGCGGCGAGTGATATATTCCTTATGCCTTCAAAGTTTGAACCATGCGGCCTGGGACAAATAATCAGCTTCAGGTATGGAACCATTCCTGTAGTAAGAGCAGTAGGTGGACTGGCTGAAACAGTTTTAGATTATGATGCGGATAAGGAAATAGGAAATGGATTTTCATTTGCTGAGTTTACCTCAGAGAAGTTTTTCAGCACTTTAAAGCGATGTCTAAACTTATACAGTGAAAGACCGCTTGAGTGGCAGCAGTTGGTAAAAAGAGCTCTCACATCGGATTTTTCATGGAAAAAACCATCAGTCAAATATATGGAAATTTATCGGCAGGCACTAGAAAAAGTTTGAATAAAACAAACTATATCAAGCCCAGTTCAGCCAAACTGGGCTTTTTTGTATTAGAAAAATTCTTTACAGATATGATAAAATACTAATAACTAAACCTACTGTACCAGTTGGTTTTTATAGCAAGTTTCGTTCAAAGGTTCTTCTTAACTAACAGATGGAAGGGTTGTGAAAAGAATTGGACAATAAAAAAAAGGTCAGAGAAATAATCAAGGTGTTTGACCGGCTTTACAGTGATGCAGAATGTTCATTAGAATACAAGGATCCGCTCCAGCTTCTTATTGCAACACAATTGGCTGCTCAGTGCACTGATGCCCGTGTAAATATTGTTACCAAAACCTTATTTCAAAAGTATAAAAATGTATATGACTTTGCCAATGCTGATTTAGAAGAGCTTGAAATGGAAATAAAGTCTACCGGGTTTTATCATAATAAAGCGCGCAACATAAAAAACTGCTGTAAAATGCTGATAGAGAAATACGGGGGAGAGGTACCGGCCAATATGGAAGATCTACTTAATCTGCCGGGAGTAGGGCGTAAGACTGCAAATCTGGTTTTGGGAGATATTTTTGGTATCCCTGGTATTGTAGTTGATACCCATGCAAAAAGGCTGACAAACAGAATAGGGCTGACAAAAAATACAGATCCGGAAAAGATAGAATATGATCTGATGGAAATAGTTAAGCCAAAAGACTGGAGTAAGTTTTGCCATCAGCTGGTATATCATGGCAGGGCTATATGTGATGCTCGGAAACCTAAATGTAATGAATGTGAAATAAAGAACTTTTGTAACTCATATAAGAATTTATAAAAAAGTAGTAAATAAAAGAAGGATTTAAAGTATTTTTGTCGAACAAATAATAGTTGAATATTTTACTTTAACTTTTACTTAAACTTTTAATATCTATGCAAAGAAATCAGCACTTATATTTCATAAAAGAAAAATTACTTTTATTAAAAGATTTAGCACTACAATATTTTTTAGAGGTGTTAACATGCCTGCTAATGCTAAGCAACCCCAGAAAAAAGAAAAAAAAGTTATCCAGTTGGACAAGCAGACAGATAAGAAAAAAGCTAGGAACTTGTCTGCTTCAAAGACAGTAGCTAAAAATAAGGAAAAGGAAAAGATTATTTCTCTGAAAGGAGTAGATCCTGATGAGATAATATTTTCTCTTGATATAGGGACAAGAACCGTAGTAGGAGTAGTAGGGATACCTGAAGATGACAAGCTTAAAATTGTTGCTGCTGAAGTAGTAGAGCACAAAAACAGGGCTATGCTTGACGGACAGATCCATGATATAGCACAGGTTGCGGAAATTGCCCTTGAAGTGAAGAAAAAACTTGAAGAAAAGCTTGAAATCACTTTGTCAAAAGTGGCCATTGCTGCAGCTGGTAGAGTGCTGAAGACATGTGAAGTTAGAGTTGAAAGAGAGATAGAGCAAGGTAAGGAAATAGATCAGGAGCTAGTAAGCAGTATTGAGATGGAAGGTATCCAGTATGCTCAGATAAAGCTGGATGATGAAGTGTCAAGGGATGAAAAGACTCAGTTTTATTGTGTGGGGTATAGTGTTATCAACTATTATCTTAACGGATATGTAATTTCATCTCTTATTGGGCATAAGGGCAAAAAAATAGGCGTGGATGTACTTGCGACTTTTTTGCCGCATATAGTTGTAGATAGTCTTTATACGGTAATGAGCAAGATTGGACTTGAAGTTATAAGCCTTACACTTGAGCCTATAGCAGCTATAAATGTTACTATACCTAAAGATTTGAGACTCCTTAATCTTGCTTTGGTTGATATAGGTGCGGGTACTTCGGATATTGCACTTACACGTGACGGAAGTGTTGTAGCTTATGCAATGGCACCTGTAGCAGGTGATGAGATAACTGAGAAGATTGCCCAGCATTATCTGGTGGATTTCAATACGGGAGAAAAAATCAAAATATCCCTATCTTCCGGAGACAGTAGTGTGAGTTTTGTTGACATACTGGGTAACAAGCAGGTTGTTGAAGTAACTGAGGTAAATGAAGTAATAGAACCGTCAGTGAGGATTCTGGCAGATACAATATCACAAAAGATCCTTGAATACAATCACAAGGCACCCAATGCTGTATTCCTCATAGGTGGAGGAAGTCAGATACCTGGGTTGACCGGGTTAATCGCCGAATACTTGAAAATATCAAGAGAGAGAGTTGTAGTAAGGGGTCGGGATATTATACAAAATATCAAATTCAGTGGAAAAAAGCTGGCGGGACCTGAGGCCATAACTCCATTCGGTATAGCTGTAACTGCTCAGATTCAGAAGGGGCAGGATTTTCTGGCTGTTACCGTAAATGGCAAGAAGGTTAGACTATTTAACTCAAAAAAACTTACAGTAGCAGATGCGTTGATACTTGTAGGCTTTAACCCGGGCCAATTGATCGGAAGAAGCGGTAAAAGCATTTCTTTTGAATTGAATGGAATAAAGAGGACAGTCAGAGGCGGGTATGGTAAAGCAGCAGAAATATATGTGAACGAGAATTTGGCGAGCCTTGATACCGTATTGAAAGTTGGGGATGATATACGGGTGATTCCGGCACAGGACGGAGAAAACGCTGAAGCTTGTGTTTCAGATTATGTTTCCCCTGATGCAAAAGGAAAAGTTATTATGAACGGCAGCTATATTGACATTGATACCAGGGTTTATATCAACGGCAGAATAGCGTCAAAAGAACAGAGTATTGCCGATGGTGATATAATACAGGCAAATGAGATAAAAACACTTGCAGATTTAGCAAATCTTTATGAAATTGATTTGGACACTTATAGTGTTTTTGTAAACGGTGAAGAGTCAGAACAGAACTACGAATTGAAAAACCTAGACAATGTGGAATTAAAGAAAAGGATTCAGGCGGATGAACTGAATATATCTAAGGATGAATCAGTATCAGATTCCTACGACACCGAGGGAAAAACGATACTGAGTTGTGAAGAAAGCAAGGATGCGCAGGCTGAATTTCCGACAGAAATAATAAACACCCTAAGTAACGGAAGCTTTAGCGGCTTTAGCAATTGTGTGAGTGTCATAATAAACGGGAAAGTTATGGAATTAAGCGGTGACAAGTCTCAATACATATTTGTTGATATTTTCAACTATATAGATTTTGACCTTTCAAAACCGCAAGGAAACATTGTGTTGAAGCTAAACGGAAGAATGGCAGGTTTTACCGATATTATCCGGACAGGTGATGTCATTGAAATCTACTGGGATAAGCAGAGTAACGAGGGTTAGAAGGAAGTGTTTTTGTGAACAAGACTGAAAGATATGAGCAGATATATGCCAAATTATCGTGGTTTTTTATAGTTATGGGGTTTACGTACGGCTTGATAGTAAATATTATCTTTTCGGATAATGTCAAGTCTTCATATGTGTTAACATTTATAGTTTTCTATATTATGTCCTGCATATTGAACTATATAAGAAGGATTCTCCTGAGAAAAGGGCTTCTGGTTGGGGGCAAATCCTTTATAGTATATAGGATTTCAGAATTTACAGTATTATCATATGCGATTATTTATCTGAAAGTTGGTCAGTGGGCGTATATTATGATTGCTCTGTCAGCGCTTATTGCAACGCTGGCCAAAGGAGCAAAAACCGGACTGCTATTAACTGGCTACTCTTTTATTGCTCATACTGCCATCCTTGCTACGAGAGTTTTTGTATTTGAAACAAAAAGTTTAAATGAGTTGAACAATAGTGCGTATAGCGGTTTTATTCTCTTGCTTTTTACATACTCGGGACTTGTCCTGTTTGTTATACTCTGTGGTATGATCCATAAAGATTCACTGGTGGGCGAGGAAGAAAACAAAGCCCTGGTAGCACAGCTCGGAGAAAAATATGAACAGTTGGCAGTAGCACAGGATGAGATCAAGTATCATTATGAAAAATTAAAGGATACAAATATAAAACTGGAGGAAACAAACAAGAAGCTGACAAGCAGTATAGCGGAATTTTATACCTTACAGCAGATATCACAGGCTATAAGCTCTATACTGGATATCAAGGAACTTCTTAAATACGTAAACGATATCATATTAGGAGTAATGGGTGTAAATTACTCGACTATAATAATATATGATGAAAAAAAAGACAAACTCAGAGTTCATACTACTAATATTAAGAATAGAGATGAACTTGAAACTGTAAACAGGAATATAAACTGTTCCATACTTTTAGGAGCATTAAACAATGGAAAGCCAATTGCAGAAAATTTTGTAGATCCTGAAGAGTATGTATTTGTGGAGGGCAGAGAAGTAAATTCTCTCATATGTGTACCCCTTATTACAAAAACGCGGAAGTTTGGGCTTGTGCTTATAGAGCATAAGTATTTTAGTGCATTTGATGAAGAAAATGTAAGATTACTTGACATAATCGGGCAACAGGTTGGTATTGCCATGGAAAATGCGGAACTATATCAGAAGATGCAGGATATGGCTACCATAGATGGACTTACAGGGGTATACAACAGATTGTACTTTCAAGACAGACTCCATAAAGAATTCAAGAATGCTCAGGTTGGGAATTACGAATTATCTGTTGCAATATTTGATATCGATCACTTTAAACGCTTTAATGATACTTTTGGGCATTTGTTTGGTGACAAAGTGCTTAAGACAATTGCAGATCTCGTTAACAATTCGTTGAGAAGCAGTGATGTTTTCGCAAGATACGGAGGAGAAGAATTTATTATTTTATTTCCTCATACAAAACTGGATGAGGCATATGAGAAGGTTGAGTCCTTAAGACAAAAGATTTCCCACGCCAGTATAAAGGATAATCTTGTTACTGCTTCGGTAACGGTCAGTTTTGGGATAGCTTGCTACCCGGAAAACGCAAGCATGGAAAATGAATTGGTCAGGTATGCTGATGATGCTCTATATGAAGCTAAGAAGGCTGGAAGGAACTGCGTCAAGATTGCAAATACTTAGAAAATAAATAAAATACGAAAACAAGGCCGCAAAATGGCCTTGTTTTTGTATTTTATAAATAAATGAGGCTATGCTGTTCATTTTCAAATTTTATTAAATTTTGTGTGATAGGATTACTTATATTCAAAAAAAACCATATAGTGTAATCCTTTTAAGTATTGCATAAAAAATAAAGATTAAATTAATCTAAAATACAGAAAATATATATGAAAAAAGCTATTTCAAAATGAAAATTCATAAAAAGAGCAATATAGAAACACATAAGGCACTGCGATAACATACCGATAAAGGAGGAATTAAGCATGTTGGGCTTCATTATAACACTATTGATTGCTGCTTTGGCAGGGTGGATAGGAGATACACTTGTTAAAAACGATATGCCGGGTGGATTTTGGGGTGCTTTACTGGCTGGGCTTATAGGGTCGTGGATAGGAGCATACATTCCGTTCTTTAATACGATTGGACCAAGATTATGGGGTGTTTCTATAGTACCGACAATATTGGGAGCAGCGTTGTTTGTTTTTATACTTGGATTATTCAAAAGGACAGCAGGGGAGACAGGATAAAAAAATTCCTGATGGCCGATCAACCATCAGGAATTTTTTTTAAGCATTCACTAAAAATGTATGTATTGAATATATTGATAGTGTCGATGCCTTTTTGCTGGGAGGAGTGTTTTTATGAAAATAATGGTAGTCAAGATGCCGAAGTTCTTTGGTAACATACTGAAAAAGGTACTTAGAATAGGATAAGATAAAATACACTATAAAAAAAGGTATGCTAGGATTATTCAATCCTAACATACCTTTTTTTATAGTGTATAGTTAAAAATTAAACTGCTCTAGTTACCTTGTTTGAGCGTAAGCACCTTGTGCAAACGTTAGCGGATTTAGTTGCGCCACTTTCAACAATTCTAACTTTTCTTACATTAGGTTTCCAAGATCTGTTGGTTTTTCTATTGGAGTGACTTACACTTAAACCAAAGCTTATGTCTTTACTACAGATATCACATTTTGCCATTTATAATTACACCTCCTTTAAACTGGAGAATTATCTCAATAATTAACAGTTAATCAACCACGTTTTATATGCACTATTTATCACTGCTTAAGCAAATGTGCATAACCAAAGCAATAACTATTTTAACACATAAACCAGAAAAACCGCAAGTTTTTTTTATATTTTATAGCAAAAAATAACTCATTATATTAAAATAGATATAGAGCAGTTGAGGCGGAGGATATAGGCAGTGGGCTGTGACAGAGAATGCATTATGAATAGAGAATGAACTTAAGCAAAGGGATACTATGAAGATAGAAAGCATTAGAGGTGTGTTGGAAAAACCAATACAATATATTAAAGGTGTAGGAGAGTCAAGGGCCAGACTATTTCACAGATTAGGTCTGTACACCGTTGAAGACGTTATAACTCATTTTCCCAGAGAATACGAAGACAGGGGAAACATGAAAAAGATCGCACACTTACAGGATGGAGAGACCTGCGCTTTCGAAGGCGTCATTATGTCCAAGGTCTCGGAAAACCGTCCTAGGAAAGGTTTGACCATATACAAGGTAATTATAAAAGATGATACAGGAACTATTATAGCAACATGGTATAATCAGCACTATATAAAAAGCGTATTTAGCGTTGGGGAAAGTTACGTTTTTTTTGGGAGGATAAGTAGAAAATACAGGAGCTTTGAAGTTCAGAACCCTGTATATGAAAAAGTAGGAAATGGCGAAATGAAGAACACCTGCAGAATCATTCCCGTGTATGCTTCTACTGCAAATCTTACTCAGAACATAATAAGGACCGTCATAGGTAACGCATTGCAGATTGTAACCGAAAGCCTAGAGGAAATAATACCTCAGGCAATAAGGAACAAATACCACTTAAGCGATATTAACTATTCAATACAAAACATACACTTTCCGGGAAGCGAGGAAGATTTCAAGAATGCAAGATACAGGTTGGTTTTTGAAGAGCTTTTTCTCCTTCAGCTTGGTCTTTTGAACATAAAGAATTCCTTTGGTGAAGAAAAGGCAGGGATTCAGTTTGAAAAAGTTGAAGAAACAGGAGAATTTATAGATTCTTTACCCTTTAAGCTTACCACCGCCCAGCTAAGGGTGTTTGATGAAATAGAAAAGGATATGGAAAGTCCCGGTATAATGAATAGACTTGTGCAAGGGGACGTAGGTTCGGGAAAAACTATTGTTGCTGTACTGGCTTTGTTTAAGGCAGTAAGAGGAGGATACCAGGGTACCTTGATGGTGCCTACTGAGATTCTGGCTGACCAGCATTACAGATCAATAAAAGGTTTGTTTGATAAATATGATATTAAGACAGAAATATTAACAGGAAGTCAAACCAAAAAACAAAAAGCAGAAATCCTTGAAAGAATAAAAAAAGGAGAAATCGATATAGTAATAGGAACACATGCACTTATTGAAGACAATGTACAATTTGATAGACTTGGTTTGGTAATTACGGATGAACAACACCGTTTTGGTGTTAGGCAAAGGGCTATATTGTCGCAGAAGGGACTGAATCCGGATATACTTGTAATGACAGCTACTCCTATACCGAGGACTTTAGCACTTATACTTTACGGAGACCTGGATATATCGATAATTGACGAACTTCCGCCGGGAAGAAAACCTATAAAGACCTATTCAGCTGATGGAAGTATGAGGGATAGGGTAAACAGCTTTATACAAAAGAAGGTTGCTGAAGGCCGCCAGGTTTATATTGTTTGTCCCCTTGTTGAAGAATCAGATACTATAGAAGCTAAATCGGCACTCGAATTGGCGGACAGGCTATCAAAGCATGATTTCTTTGGTTTGAATGTAGGCTTAATTCATGGTAAGATGAAATCAAAGGATAAGGATACGGTTATGAATGACTTTGTACAAGGCAGGATAGATATACTTGTTTCTACTACGGTCATAGAAGTTGGAGTAAATGTTCCGAATGCAACTGTAATGGTTATTGAGAATGCTGAAAGATTCGGGCTAGCACAGCTTCATCAGCTTAGAGGACGTGTAGGCAGGGGAGAGCATCAATCATATTGTATTCTATATAATGAGGGCAAGGCTGCAGTATCGACTGAAAGAATGAAGGTCATGGAAAAGACTAATGACGGATTTGTTATTTCCGAGAAAGACCTTGAGCTTAGAGGTCCTGGAGAGTTTTTTGGTACAAGGCAGCATGGAATTCCTGAATTGAAGATAGCAAACTTGTACAAAGATATGGATATCCTGAAAAAAGCTCAGGAACTGGCGATACAAGTCTTAAAAGAAGACCCTCAGCTTAGAAGTGACGTGAATCTCAAACTTAAGGAGAAAGTGATAGAGCGCTTTAAACAGAAAGCAGATGAATTAAGCCTGAATTGATGAAATTTTTTTCAGTATACTAATATTGAATGAATGTTTGGAGGAATTTTTATTTTAAGAGTTATCTCAGGTACGGCAAAAGGACATAAACTGAAAACTTTAAAAGGCGATAATACCAGACCTACTTCCGACCGGGTCAAGGAGTCATTATTTAATATAATCGCAGAGTATGTGTATGATGCTGAAGTACTTGATTTGTTTGCGGGTACAGGAAATCTGGGAATTGAAGCTTTGAGCAGAGGAGCCAAATTCGCCTTTTTTGTTGATAAAAGCAATGAGTGTTTAAGTATTATTAAAGAAAACCTGAATCATACAAAACTATCGGACAAGTCGTCTGTTTTAGTTGGAGAAGTTGGTTCAGTAATAAAAAAGCTTGCAGATAATAATAAAAAGTTTGATATAATATTTCTTGATCCACCATATAATAGGAATCTTGTTGAAGAAACTTTAAATTTTGTTGTAAATAGTGGTATAATTAAGGATAATACCATAATTGTCGCTGAAAGAGATAAGGATGATGCAGTACCTGAACATATCGGACCGCTTAAATTGGCGAGAAACCAAAAGTATGGAGATACTATTTTATCTTTTTATGTAATAAATTGAAGTGAATCATAATTTTTAGCCAAATAAGAATTAGGAAGGTATATGAATTGAAAATATGTGTATATCCCGGCAGCTTTGATCCTGTTACAAACGGGCATCTTGACATAATATACAGAGCATCAAAGCTGTGTGACAAGTTAATTGTAGCTGTTCTTGTAAACAATAACAAAAAGCCGGCTTTTACTCTCGATGAAAGGGTAGACCTGTTGAAGTGTGTTTTCGCAGACAGGCCGGATATAGAGATTGAAAGTTTTTCAGGGCTATTGATAGATTTTATGAAAGAAAAGAAAGCTACAGCCATAATTAAAGGATTAAGGGCTGTGTCAGATTATGAATACGAGCTTCAAATGGCTCTACTAAATAAAAACCTTGATCCTGATATTGAAACGTTGTTTATGATGGCGAGTATAAATTACTCCTTTCTAAGCTCAAGTGTAGTGAAGGAGCTTGCAAAAAATGGAGGGAAGGTTGACGGGCTTGTTCCTGAATGTATAAAAGAAGCTGTCACCAAGAAGTTTACAACAATAAACAATTTCAGATAAGTGATTTTCGGCAGCAAAGCAGGGGAGGATAATAAATGGAGATACTGGCAATTTTAGAAACACTGGAAGATGTAATAGAAAAAAGTGTGAATGTACCTGTAGTTGGGAAATGCCTGGTAGACAAGGAAGAGATACTTGAGATCATAAAGGAAATAAGACTTAAGCTTCCTGATGATATGAAACAGGCAAAATGGGTAAAAGAAGAAAGACAAAGAATTTTAATGGAGGCTCAGAAGGAGGCTAATAACGTAGTTAAAGATGCAGAAAACAAAATTGCCTCGCTGGTGGATGAACATGAAATAACCAAGAAAGCGTACGAGCAGGCTAATGAGATAATTTCCAACGCACAGAAAAATGCAAGGGAAATCAGACTGGGTACCAGAGAATATGCTGATAGTATATTAAACAAGGTTGAGGAGATATTAAAGGATACTTTGGATGTTGTTCAGGTTAACAGGGAAGAGTTGAAATAGCTTAAGCTACAGTGCTTTAAGTCTCTGCAAAGAGACTTTTTTGGTATGAGTTTTATCTATGAACTCTTCTGTACCTTGCTAGTAAATGGTTAATAAGAAATGAAAAAGCAGTAAAAGCTGCAATTACTGACATGAAAATAAAAAAGTATTTGCAAGAGTTCATAAGATAATAGTTCCAGTTCAGAGATATTCTGCTTCTTAACGGAGAAAAGACCGGCTCAGAGCCAATAAACAGATTACCGGAAATCTTAATTGCTAAAAAGGTATATACTCCTGCAAACATACTCTGTATGAATTTCCCGAGGAGATATGGTTTTATGCCGATGTCGGTATTAGAAACAATGCTTATTACCTGAGAGTGAACTGAAAAGCCTGCCCATCCTATAATCATACTGGTTACTGTAAGTTGTTGTATATAGGGTACCCCGGTTGTTTTGCTTGCGGTATTCGTTCCTGTAGTAATTTCGAATATTCCGCTAATGGCAGCATTTATTAATTCCTTACTTATTCCTGCATATTTTAGAGGTTCATGTAAGAGGTTTGAAACCCAGTTTATCATACCTGCTTCAGAAAGTAGACTTATTAAAACAGAGAAAAAGATAATAAAGCCCCCTATATTTAGCATAATACTCATGGAATTGCGGATTGCATCCCCAAAAACACTGCCTAAATCAGAAAAAGTAAGCTTATTGTTATTCAGCAATTCATTCTTAAATCTTCTAAATATACTTCCTCTTCTCTTACAGCAGTTATTATCAATGCCTTTCTTGTAGAATCTGAAAAGAATTCCTACAGTCAAGCATGCAATAATATGACAAGCCAGTAAAAGCACACCTATTCGCACATTGTTGTACATCCCTACTGCTACTGCACCAATTATAAACAAAGGTCCGGAATTGTTGGTGAATGCAAGAAGCCTTTCAGCTTCAGCCCGGGTTAACAGTTTTTCTTCTCTCATGCCTGCAGTAATTCTTGCCCCTACAGGATAGCCTGATGTAATACCCATTGCAAGGGTAAAGGAGCCGCAACCGGGGACGTTGAACAATGGTCGCATTACCGGTTCAAGGAGTATACCCATAGCTTTGACGAATCCGGATTTATTCAGAAGTTCGGACCCGACAAAGAATGGGAATAGCGAAGGAAAGACGACATACAGCCACAGGTTGATGCCTTTTAAAGCCGATTTTACTGCTGTATCAGAGAATATTATCAGACACAGAATGAAAACTGCACAGAGTATGGGGAATGAAAGTTTTCTTGCATATATCATCCTTGATTTCTTAGTTTTAGAAAGAAAAACTGCTAAAATTAACGAAACTACTACAAATAAATATATGTTCATTTTTTTACCTTATAAATATATACCTGTAAAATTCTATTTTTTCAAACGGGAAATATGCAAAAAAGATTAATTAATACTAAACTTGTTTAGGACAATTAAAAGAAGGTTATATATTAACCAGGAGTTATGTCAATAAAAAGGTGCAGATATGGCTAAGTTTTCAACCATAAAGCATAACAATACCTTGTATCACGGATTTGTTTTAAGAAGATATGAAAGAGGGTTTACCTTCGGATTCAGAATGAATGACAGGAACTATATCTGGGAGTGTGATTATGATTACTGGGAACTGATTAATTGACAACAATGAGATTCATGTAAAATAAGAAGGGCTCGCGAACACCCTTCTTATTCCGGTACCAGTTTGTCAATACAGTACACATATGAACTGTAGGTTAATAGTTTATCCTTAGGTGCTTTTTTTATTCGCAGTGAAACACATAACAAGGTAATTTGTTTCCGGGTTAACAACCCGTTTTTTTATTGTCTGAAAACTCTCTTTTTTTGCGGATATCTATGATTTTTGAACATTTTTTTGTAATAATATTAAAAGAAGCAAATCTGAGGGAAAGCGGCAGAGCTATCTTTGATATTATCAAAATTTTTATTTTCGTTAATGGATATGGAAATGTTGGAAATTTAATTTTTCATCAAATTAATCTTGTATACAATAAACAATTTGTATATAATTAAAATGGTTGGGAAATGCTTGGTGTGAGCAGATATTAAGACCTGGTAATAAAATAAGTTTTATTCAAAGCAATAACTTTTTACATATGAAAGGAGTAAGAAAATGAATTTCTTAGAACAGATTTCCCAGAGAGCAAAATCGGATTTAAAAACTATAGTTTTACCTGAAAGTGAAGATATCAGGACAATTAAAGCAGCTGCAATGATACAGGAGCAGGGTTTAGCTAATATTATACTTGTAGGTAATGGAAATAATATTAAGAAACTTGCGGGGGATCTGAATATCTCGAAGGCGAAGATAGTAGATCCCTTAAATTCTGATAAATTTGAGGATTATGTAAATACATTCTATGAGTTGAGAAAATCCAAGGGCATAACACTGGAACAAGCAAGAGAAACAATGAAAGACTATGTATACTACGCAACAATGATGGTAAAAAAGGGTGATGCGGATGGTATGGTATCAGGAGCTGCACATTCAACTGCAGATACTGTAAGACCTGCTTTACAGATACTTAAAACAAAACCTGGAACAAAGCTGGCATCTTCATTTTTTGTCATGGTTGTTCCTGATTGCGAATATGGGTATAATGGCACATTTGTTTACTCGGACAGCGGACTGGTTGAAAATCCAAGTGCTGAAGATTTGTCAGAAATAGCCATAGAAGCTGCCAATTCCTTTAAACAGTTGGTAAAGGCTGAACCGATAGTAGCCATGCTTTCATACTCAACATATGGAAGTGCCAAAAGCGAGTTGACTGAGAAAGTACTTAAAGCTACAGATCTTGCCAAGAAAAAAGCTCCGGCACTTAAGCTGGATGGTGAACTGCAGGCAGATGCTGCCATCGTTCCTTCCATAGGAAAATCAAAAGCTCCTGGAAGCGATATAGCAGGACAGGCTAATGTATTGGTTTTCCCTGACCTTAACTGCGGTAATATAGCGTATAAACTTACACAGCGTTTAGCAAAGGCTGAAGCGTATGGTCCAATACTTCAGGGTATTGCAAAACCGGTGAATGATCTTTCTAGGGGATGTAGTGCAGAGGATATAGTTGGTGTTGTAGCAATAACAGCTGTACAAGCGCAAGAAGCTTAAAGTGCGCTTAAGATGTAAAGCTATGGATAAACTAATTAAGATAGCATAGTAAGCTTAACTGAAAGTTTTTATTCTTTAACTAAAAATCCGCTTTATAAATAATAGAATGGGGTAGATCAAAATGAAAATTCTTGTTATTAACACAGGAAGTTCCTCCTTAAAGTATCAGCTTATCGATATGACAAATGAGTCAGTATTGGCAAAAGGCGTGTGCGACAGGATAGGTATAGATAATTCATTTATCAAGCACACAAAGACAGGTCATGAAACTGTAGTTATTGAAAAAAACCTGCCTGATCACAAGGCTGCTATTCAGGGAGTAACAAATGTTCTTACTGAAAAGGAACTTGGAGTAATTACTAGTATGGATGAAATAACTGCCATAGGACATAGAATAGTACATGGCGGAGAAAAATTTTATGATTCTGCGTTGATAAATGACGATGTAATGCAGGCGATAAGGGATTGTATTGAACTTGCGCCACTTCATAATCCGCCCAATATAATTGGTGTTGAAGCCTGTAGACAAATAATGCCCAATAAGCCCATGGTTGCGGTTTTTGATACTGCATTCCACCAGACAATGCCTAAGTATGCATATTTATATGCATTACCTTATGAAATTTATGAAAAGTATGGTGTCCGTAAATACGGATTCCATGGTACTTCACACAAGTATGTGGCAGAGAGAGCAGCTGCAATGCTGGGAAAACCGGTAGATAAACTTAAGTTGATTTCATGTCACCTTGGAAACGGAGCAAGTATCTGCGCTATTAAAAATGGAAAATCTATAGAAACCACTATGGGACTTACTCCTCTTCAGGGTTTGGCGATGGGAACAAGGAGCGGTTCAATAGATCCTGCCATCATCAAATTCCTGATGGACAAGGAAAATATGTCCATTAAACAGATTGATGATTATTTAAATAAAAAATCCGGCGTCCTTGGTATTTCGGGGGTAAGCAGTGATTTCAGAGATTTGCAGGAGGCTGCAAAAGAAGGTAATGAGAGAGCCAAGCTGGCGATAGAGATATTCTGCTATAGAGTTAAAAAGTATATTGGAGAGTATGCGGCAGTTATGAATGGGGTAGACGCAGTAATTTTTACAGCAGGAATTGGTGAAAATGTTCAGATAGTGAGAAAGGGTGTCCTTACCGGTTTGGAATACCTGGGTATAGAGATTGACTGGCAGAAAAACGAGGTAAGAGGTGAAGAACTGGATATCAGTACACCAGATGCTAAGGTCAGAACACTTGTAGTGCCAACAAATGAAGAGTTGGCTATAGCAAGGGAAACAATGAAACTGGTGAAATAAATAAAGTAAGATAAAAACCGGAGTGCAAACATGATTTGCATTCCGGTTCTTTTGTTTTATATGCACAATTTTTGCTATATCCAGCTTTGCCAAATTACTTGTATCTGATAAAATAAAACTGGTGATAGAATTTGAACAAACAAAGAATTTCTTTATATGTAATATTCCGCGACATTACAATGCTGACTACTTTTATCTTTGCAGTATACCTTGAAAATGCAAGGGGAAGCAGACTGCTTTTTATGTCTGTGCTTTTTGCATTGTTTTTTATCTGGATACATTTCAGAGAAAAAATCCTGAACAGATTTGGGAAATTAATTGCAGTTTCATTTAGTGTTGACATAATCCTTCTTATACTGCTTGATGACAGCTCAAAATTTGTTGTAAACTATTACTTTAATCTTTATTACTTTTATATACTCATATCTGCAGGTTTTATTCCCAGACAGAAGCATAGGCTTATAGTAAGCTTTTTTATTATTTCGTCAGCATTTATTAAGTATTACAGATTTATCGAAGTAGCAGTATCGAGTGAAAAATATTATAACATAACTTTTGTCGTTTCATATATACTCTTCACTTTTATGGTATATGTAACTGTAGCAGTGTTCTTTAATCATTCCAGGGTATTAAGTGAAGAGAAAGCCGGGCTGGATAAGCTTAACAGGGAATTGAAGGAAGCAAATGACCTGCTTGAAGAGAAGAATCAAAAGATTAAGGAATTAACTATTTTTGAAGAAAGGAACAGGATTGCCAGAGAAATACATGATAGTGTGGGGCATAATCTCACAGGATTAATTATGAATCTGGATTTTTGTGAAAATATTGTTCAGAAAGATGTGGCAAAAGCTCAGATACAGATTGCGTCAAGCAGAGATATTGCAAAAGAATGTCTGACAGAGATAAGAAGGTCAGTACAAGCTTTAAAGCCTGTAGTTGTCGAGCAGCTTCCGCTTATAAAGTCTCTGGAGGAGCTTGTTAACAGTTCAAAGCATAAATTTGCTATTGATATCGGTCTTGTTATTAAAGGGGAAATATATAAGACCGGGCCGGATTTCAATATTGTAGTATATAGAGCTGTCCAGGAAGCTGTAACTAATGCAGTGCGTCATGGCAATGCTACGAGAGTGGATGTTTCGATAAACTACAAAGTTAACTGCTTTCATATGCTCATAAAAGATAATGGTAAAGGTGCTGAAAAATTTACTGCCGGAAGCGGACTCAGGGGAATGAAGGAGAGAATAAGGGAGTTTAGAGGAGATGTAAACTTTTATGCAAAGGATGGATTCATGATAAATATAACCATTCCAGTAGAAGCGTAAATCAGGTAATGATTAACGGCTAGAACAACGGATTACTTTAATAAAATAACCAAATGAGGTGATTAATATCAGTATCAGAATAATGATAGTAGATGACCAGCCTATAGTCAGAGACGGATTGAAGATGATAATGAGTCTAAGCGATGATATAGAAGTAGTAAAGACAGCTTCAAACGGGAATGAAGCTGTAGTAGCCTGCTCTGAAACAGAGCTGGATCTGGTACTCATGGATATAAGGATGCCTGAAATGGACGGTGTAACAGCAACAAAACTTATAAAGGAAAGACATCCTGCGATAAAAGTAATCATACTTACTACTTTCAATGATGATGAATTTATATTTGATGCACTTAAGAACGGTGCAAGTAGCTACTTGCTCAAGGATATGGCTTCGGAAGAAATCATCAATACTATAAAAGTTATACATTCAGGAGGAACTGTCTTTCACGGAAATGTAGCAGCAAGGCTGGTTGATAAGGCATCTAAACCGGAACAATCGCGGAGTGGTCCTGTATTGACCCAGCGGGAGATTGAACTGGCAAAACTTGTTGCAGAAGGGCTGTCGAATAAGGAAATAGCACAAAGGCTGTTCATAACTGAGGGAACAGCGAAAAATCATATTACGAATATTCTCTCCAAGCTGGGCTTGAGCCACAGGACCCAGATTGCGTTATATGTAATCGAAAACAAACTGCAGATTTAAAGCGGATTAATTAAAGGGTGCGTTTTTTCAATAAGCTGAAGTCATATTGGAAAACTGCACCCTTTAATCAAGAATAATTCTTTATATTTGCGCCGCGTTTAGATACATAATTATTAATGCATATCATACAGCTCCATGAGTTTATCCGGTGGCAAATCCTTTTCCCCACCTAATTGTCTGGCAAGAAACAGAGCTTTAGCTATACTTTCTGCAGCTTCAAGTTTAAAGAAGGCATCAAACGGATCACTTCCAACAGCCAGAATACCATGGTTTGCTAATAAAATCACATCATAATCCATGATATAATTGCGTACATCAGCATATATTTCAGCAGTAGAAGGAGTGCCATAAGCAGCAAGGGGGATTTTATCAAAAAGCATGATAAGTTCAGGATACGCTTTTGATTCAATAGGCTTGTTGGCTATTGCAAAAGCCGTGGCATATGGTGAGTGTGCATGAACAACTGCCTTGACATCACTTCTGTCCTTATATATAGGAAGGTGGAGTTTTATCTCTGAACTTGGCTTATACGTTCCCTCAATCAGCTTACCCTCCAGATCGCATACGGGAATCATGCCTTCTTCCAATATACCCTTGCAAATCTGGCTGGGTGTAATATAAATCCTGTTGTTTTCGCAAGCGGATATATTACCTTCAAAGGTATTGACCATATTTTTGTTATACATTAACCGTGCAACTTCCAAAACCTGTTTTCTGACTTCTGTCGACATACGACTACCACCACCAAAAATGTATTTTTATGGATTTATTTTAACAGATAAATTATTTGTTGTACATATATTGCACATAAGCAGTATGCACTTTTAAACGTTGCATATTGACAAAGTTATTATATAATATGAGTATGTGAGAAACATGTCCAAACAAGATGATAAGGGGTGTTGTTTTATGAAACCACTGGAGTATAAAGATGGAGTATTGAAATTGATAGATCAGACTAAGCTGCCTACTGAGCACATAATTGTTGACTGCAAAACATATGAGGAGGTAGCCGGTGCCATAGTGGATATGATAGTAAGAGGTGCGCCTGCAATAGGTGTTTCTGCCGCTTATGGCATAGCAATAGGGGCTCTTTCAATTCAAACTGATTCAAAAGAAGAGTTTTTTAGTGAGCTTTTAGAAATATGCAATGTAATGCGAGGTACGCGTCCTACAGCGGTTAACCTCTTTTGGGCTGTAGACAGGGTTTACGGCAGAGCTGCGGGAAATAAGGATAAAACAATTGGGGAAATAAAGGATATCATAGTTAAAGAAGCTTGCAGAATGGATGAAGAGGATGTCCAGACCTGTAAATCCATAGGAGTGAATGGAAATGAACTCATTAAAGAGAATTCTACAATTCTGACACATTGTAACGCGGGAGCTCTTGCGACAAGCGATTACGGGACTGCTCTCGGGGTTATCAGGATAGCACATGAGACAGGTAAAAACATAAAAGTATTTGCTGATGAAACCAGGCCCTACCTCCAGGGAGCGAGGCTTACAGCATGGGAATTGCAGCAGGACGGAATACCGGTAACTCTTATATGTGATAATATGGCAGGTCACTTTATGAAAGCCGGTAAGATTGATTGTGTAATTGTTGGGGCGGATAGAATAGCACTAAATGGCGATACTGCTAATAAAATCGGAACATATTCAGTAGCCGTACTGGCGAAAGAAAACAATATTCCATTTTATGTGGCAGCTCCCGTATCTACGATCGATTTTTCCATAAAAACCGGTGATAGTATTCCCATAGAGGAAAGAAAAGCAGAAGAGGTTACTCACATTAAGGGTATACGTCTGGCGCCGGAAGGAGTTACAGTAATGAATCCGGCCTTTGATGTAACACCCAGTAAATATATAACAGCGATTATTACTGAAAAAGGTTTAGTGTATCCGCCTTTTGAGGAGAATATCGAAAAATTGAAGTAAAAATGCTAAGCCGGTATTGATCTTGGATTTATACCGGCTTCTTAATCATATCCATGACTAAAGTCATATGCATAAACATTACTTTTTCCAGATGCAGAATAAACAGTATACTATATATAATTGATATGTAAATAAAAATGTTTTGCCGGTTGTGACTTATTGCTATTGCCAAATGCTATTGGTTTGCCGGTACAATAGAATAAATAATTCGGAAGGTGAGTTTATGAAAAAGAGACTTTTCTATATGCTGGTATCTGTTGTTTTGATAGCATCAATATCAGCGTGCAGTTTGCAGAGTAATCCTACACTCAAGTATATCAATGCATTTGTTAAAACAAATGATGCAGATTCGATGGAAGAAAAAACCGAGTTCAAAATCAACATCGATCTTTCAAAAGCTTCGGATGAAGTCAAATCAGAATTTGAAAAATTCAAAGAAATAACACTGAATATGGATGGGGCTTTAGATAACAAAGGAAAGAAGTGGAGAATCAATACATTTTTAGGCGCGGGTGATATTATGATGAATCCCGTAGTTTATGGAGAAGGCGAAAAAGTGTATATGAAACTGAACGAAAAATATGTTGATTTGAGCAAGATGAAAGGTGCCAAAGAAAATTCTTCCAAGCCTTCATACGAGGAATATGGAAAGCTCTACGGGGAATTTAGCACTATTTGGAAAGACGCAATTGCTAATGAAATCCTGTCCAGTGAGGGGAATTCAATTTTGTATACTCCGGATGGTGATATAAAGGTTACACAGCTGTCGCTTGAACTAAATGATGAAAAGCAGAAAAACATTGTAAGAAAAATTGCAGAAGCAGTTTCTAAAAATGATGCAATAAAAAATACTATTGCTAAAATTTCAAAGAATTTTAAACAAGAAGGGATAAATCAGGAAGAGTCTGAGAAAAAGCTTAAAGACTGGCTAGATAACCTTCCTGGGAACATAAAGGATTCAGAAAAAAAATATTCTCTGGAAAATCTTAAGCTGTCAGCTAAGGTTGATAAGGATTCCTACATCATTGACGAGACAATCCAGGGTACTATTGTTATCAAACATAAAGGCGAGATAGGAATAGGCTTTAAAGTGCACATAACAAGATGGAATATAAACAATAACAGTATCAAGGTAGAAATGCCGGAAATAAATGAAAAAAACCTTATGGATATGAAAGAATTTGAGGCTAAATATTCAGTTTTTTATGATAAATCTAAAAATGATATTAAAACTGCCGATTAATTATTCTATAGTTTCTTAATATACGAATTGAGAGGGATAAAGTATGAGCTTAATCGAAGTTAAAAATGTAGTTAAAAGATTCGGAAGTCTTGTGGCAGACGATAATGTATGTTTCAAGGTAGAGGAAGGAGAGGTTTTTGGACTGCTGGGTCCAAACGGTGCAGGGAAATCCACTCTTATTTCAATGATAACTACACTGCTGAAGCCGGATAGCGGAGATATTCTAATCGGTGGTCATAACTTAAAAAATAACGATATGGAAGCAAAGAAATTGCTGGGTTTTGTGCCTCAGGAAATTGCACTTTATCCGACACTGACTGCAAAGGAAAACCTGGTTTTCTGGGGCAGGATGTACGGCCTGAGAGGAAAGCTGCTTTCTCAGAGGGTGGATGAAGCTTTAGAAATAGCAGGATTAAAAGACAGGTCGAAAGAAAGGATAGAAACCTATTCAGGCGGTATGAAAAGAAGGATCAATATTGCTGCTGCATTGCTCCACCATCCGAAGATACTGATTATGGATGAGCCTACAGTAGGCATAGATCCGCAGTCGAGAAACCACATACTGGAAACAGTTGTGAAGCTTAATAAGGATGGTATGACTGTAATATACACAAGCCACTATATGGAGGAAGTAGAATTCCTTTGTACCAGGGTAGCGATAATTGACCACGGGAAAATTATCGCAGCAGGTACAAAAGAAGAGCTTAGAAGTCTTGTAGGGGATAGTGATATTATTAACATAGAGACAAGCAATGCAAATAACAGTATCATTGATAAGATAAAATCCATTTCAGGCATAGATGAAGTTTGCCATGAGAACGGCAAAATAAAAATGATTGTCAGAAATGCCGACATTCTTCTTGCAAAGGTTATTTCAATATTTGATTCTGAGAGGTGCAAAATCCACTCTATAAATGTGGAACAGTCAAATCTCGAGAGTGTTTTCCTCCACTTGACAGGAAGGGCACTGAGGGATTGATGTAATAACGTAAAGCTGAAGATATGAGAAATAGTCTGGAAGAAATGGGGATAAATATGTTTTTATATATAGCTCTAAAAGACCTTAAGATCGTTTTCAGGGATAAAAAGGCATTGGCAATAATGTTGCTGATGCCGGCACTTATTATTTTGATTCTCGGCTCTGCACTGGGGTCTACTTTTTCAAACGAATTGGCAATTGAAAGATTTTCAATTGCTGTTGTAAATGAAGATGGCGGACTGATGTCAGACATTTTTATTAACCAGGTTCTTAGGGATGGAATGTCTGATATGTTTGATACATATGTAGTTGACAGGGATAAGGCTATGAAAATGCTTGACGAAAAAACTATACCTTCTGCCATAATAGTACCTGCAAGCTTTTCGAAAGATATCGAAAATGACAGGCAGGTAAAAATTGAAGTAAAATCTCAAGTGGATGACCAGCTTAGATCAAAGATAATAGAAAGTGTTACAGGAAGCTTTTCACAGAATATGTCACTGGGATATGCGGGTGCATTTGCCATTATGGATATCTATAAAAAATACAATATCCCAGTGAAAGTACCTGTCGATGGAATGTCGGAGACTACGGCAATAATGGGAGAACTTCAAAAAAAGCTAGGTTCAGGTATGTTGGAATTTAAGGAATTCAATCAGGAAAAGATAAAAAATGTTTCAGGCATGCAATACTATGCGGCTGCAATGTTGATAATGTTTATACTGTTTGGAGCCGGCTTTGGAACACGTTTGATGGTTGAAGAAAGAGAAAAAAAGACATTAGGCAGGGTTATGAGTGCAAAAGTAGGGAAGTTAAGCCTTGTATCCGGGAAGTTTTTGGGACTCATGTGCATATGCCTGATACAAGCATTAATATTAATCATTTTCTCACGTTTTGCATATGGCGTGGACTGGGGAGAATCCCTTACGGGTGTAGCTCTGGTTACAATATGTGCCGTATTCGCCGGCTCAGGTCTCGGGATGTTCATAGCTACAATTTCAAAGAGTTCAAAAACTGTTGAAGGAATATCACAGTTGTTTATTCAAACTTTTACTGTTCTGGGTGGAGGAATGATACCTATATATGTAATGCCAGATGCAATGAAAAAGGTATCGAAAGTGACACTGAACTGGTGGGCTGCACAAGGATATAACGAACTGATGCTGGGAGCGGGCATAGGCACAATACTGCCTTACTGTGGCGTTCTAGCTGCTATGGGTATGATATATCTGACAATAGGCGTAATAAGGTTTAGAGTGGAATGAGTCACAAAAGAACTGACAAACGAAGCAATGAAAGGGTTGATTATTAAGTGATTAAGATAATAAGTATTGCAAAATATGACTTGCTCAAGTTAGCCAGAGAAAAATCCACACTGCCGGTTTTGATACTGATGCCTATAATTCTTACCTTTGTCATGGGACTTGCAATGGGCAATGGTTCTGCAAATGAAGATAGAAGGATTCCTGTAGGTATATCCAATCATGACTCAGGGATTGAGGGAAAAAGATTATTAGCCGAAGCAGGTAAGGATAAGACCATTAAACTTATTGAGTATAATGAAAATGAATTGGTAGATAAGGTGAAAAATGCAAATATAGAGATAGGGTTTATCATCCCTGAGGACTTCAGTAAAAATATCGTCGAAGCTAAGGCTCCTGAAATAAAAGTCTTTAAGCTTCCATCTTCCGTTGATTTTATGGCAATAGAAGGTATCATATCTTCAGCTTATGCAAAAATTAAGGCAGGGGAAGGTACGAAAATCTTTTTTGAAGAAAAACTTAATTCTTTTCAAATACCTGAAAGAAATAAGAAAACTCTATTGGATGATATAAGCGAAAAAGTTGAAGCAAATCTGGAAAAGCCTTCTCTGATATCAGTAGAGGCCTCACGTTACTCCGGAAAAAGCGAGAGTGTCAAATATGATGGAAAAGCACAGAATTCTTTAGGTTTTGCAGTAATGTTTGTCATGTTTACCCTTATAATGAGTGCTGGGGAAATACTGGATGAAAAGAAGAACAATACCTGGGGGAGGTTGGGAATTACTCCTACGGGTAAAGGGACAATAATGCTGGGTAAAGTACTGGGTACGTTTTTAAGGGGCTGGGTACAGCTTTTGTTCCTTATACTTTTCGGTAGGTTTGCTATGGGGGTCAGTTGGGGAAATTCACTTTTAACAACAGTGATATTAATGAGTGTATACCTCTTGAGTGTGACAAGTATGGGGCTTCTTCTGGCTTCTCTTGTAAAGACCAATGCCCAGCTTGGCGCATTGTCTACTATATTTGTAATCTGCACTTCCATGTTGTCCGGATGTATGTGGCCTGCAGATATAATGTCACCGGCAATGCAGAAGTTTTCTGCAATATTCCCTCAATACTGGGCTATGAAGGGTTTGATGAGTACAGTGGTGGGAAATCTGGGACTGAGTTCAATTACGACTCCTTTACTGGTTTTAGCATTAATGGGTATTGCATTCTTTCTCATGACTATACTAAGCGGAGGGCTAAAGATGGGCATAAGGAAAGCTGCGCCTGCAAAAGCCATATCCGGCGAACAAGCTCAATTTTAGAATAGTTTTGCAGCTTGTAAGTTGATTTACAAGCTGTTTTTTGCTTGTGTATACTTTTAGGAATAAATGGGCAATAAATATGAAGGAACAGATGGTTTTTATTAATTTTTTGAAGATATAAATTTATTGACAAAAGATGTATTAGTTAGTATAATATCTTTTGTCGGTTTATGAGGTAGCTTGAGGTGCTTAATGAAAGTTAATATTTCAGATATTGTAAAGACAGATGGAGCCTCTTTGGATATAAATTACAACGAGGTCATGGATGATTTGAAAACTATAGCAGGAAATGAATTTACTTTCGAAAACCCTGTTAGGTTTGAAGGAAAACTAGTAAATATCAGCGGTGTTATGAAGCTTGATGGACGGTTGAGTACAGAGTATTCCGTGAAATGCTACAGATGTCTGAAAGAAGTAACAGGTAAGCTGGATATCGGTATAAAAGAAAGTTTTGTAGACGTTGAAAAGGTAGAAGATAAGACGGATATAGAAACTTATACTTATGAAGGCTACTATATAGAAGTTGACAAGGTACTTATAGACAACATAGTATTGAACTTGCCGATGAAACAGGTGTGTGAAGCAGAATGCAAGGGTATATGTCCGAAGTGCGGAATCGACCTTAATTCCGGAGAATGTGAGTGCATAGAGGATGAGATTAATCCCAGGATGGCAGTTCTTAAGGACTTTTTTAAAAGTTGATATAAAATTTTAATATATAGTAATGTGTAGTGGTTGCATAGTGACGGGGAGGTGTAATACATGGCAAATCCAAAACGTAAATGGTCAAAGGCAAGAACAGGCGCAAGAAGATCACAATGGAAATTATCCGCACCAGGTTTGGTAGGATGTCCTCAGTGTCATAGCTTGAAGTTACCTCACAGAGTTTGTAAAGAGTGTGGTTACTATGACGGCAAAGAGATTATTAAGGTTGAAGCTAAATAAAATCTTATAAACAAGAAAGCAGCAGGTTATAGCCTTGCTGCTTTTTCTTGATTCCTGAAAAACGTGGTTAAGCTTACGTATTCTACATAATATATCGCTAGGGAGTGTAGTTTTGAAAGAAAAATTCGTTAAAATAAAAGACATTGTACCCGGGAGTATTGCTGAAGAGGCTGGAATTCAGCCGGGAGACAGTCTGGTTTCCATAAATGGAGAGAAAATTAGAGATGTATTTGATTATAGATTTCTGACTACAAGCGATGAACTCACGCTTGAGGTTTTAAAAAGTGACGGCGATGTCTGGGAAATCGAACTGGAAAAAGATGAATATGAAGACCTGGGGATAGGATTTGAATCCTCAATGATAGATGAAGCAAAAAGCTGTACAAACAAATGTGTATTTTGTTTTATAGATCAGCTTCCCAAAGGCATGCGTAGTACTTTGTATTTTAAAGACGATGATTCTAGGCTTTCCTTTCTTACAGGTAATTATGTTACTCTGACAAATATGAGGGATGAGGATATTGATAGAATTATCAAATATAGATTATCACCTATTAATATTTCAGTGCACACAACGAATCCTGATTTAAGAGTGTTTATGCTAAACAACAGATCTGCTTCAAACATAATCGACAGGATAAGGCAGTTGACCGGCGCAGGAATCACAGTAAACTGTCAGATAGTTCTTTGCCGCAATATAAATGACAAAAATGAACTGGATCGTTCAATTGCAGACCTTACGGAGCTATATCCATTGATCAGAAGCATATCTGTAGTACCTGTAGGAATTACGAAACACAGAGACGGACTGGCACTACTGGAGCCATATACTCCGGAGTCGTCAGAACTCGTGATTTCCCAGGTAGAAGAATGGCAAAAGAAGCTATTCGAATCCTATGGTTCAAGAATAGTATATCTAGCTGATGAGTTTTATATATTGGCAGGAAGAAACATACCGGACTACGGACACTATGAAGACTTTCCACAGATTGAGAATGGAGTAGGTCTCATAGCGCTTTTTAAACATGAATTCAATGAGCATCTGAATTCACTAAGAGGCTGGAAACTGCCGGAAGCAAACCGGAAAGCGTCTCCTGAATCATTGGCACATAGGCATGTATCAGTTGCTACCGGTGTTTCTTCATATAAGTATATTAAAAATCTGGCTGGTGTACTGGAAGATAAAATTCCTGGCATAAAAATTAATGTTTTTGATATTAAAAACTTTTTTTTCGGGAAAAATGTAACAGTAACAGGTCTATTAACAGGTAGAGATATAGTCTCTCAGTTAAAGGGTAAGGAACTGGGGGAGGAGCTTCTTATCTGCAGATGTATGCTAAGGGCGGGAGAGGAAGTTTTCCTGGATGATTATACTGTAGAAGATATCCATAAACAACTGGGTATAGAGGTTGTGATAGTCGATAATGACGGAGCAGATTTTATAAACAAAATTCTTGGACATTAAGTCAAAGAATGAATAACTTTATTGATAAAGTTTTAAATTGTTGTATAATATTATTTTGTGAGTGAAAAAAGAAAGGATAAAACACCCATTTATTTGAAGTTAACTATACTCATATATTGAGACAGAGGTGAAAAAATTGGCTAAGCCGGTAGTTGCAGTAGTTGGAAGACCTAATGTAGGTAAATCCACATTTTTTAATTATGTAGCAGGTAGAAGGATATCAATAGTTGAAGATACACCGGGTGTAACACGTGATAGAATCTACACAGAGGTAGAGTGGAGAAGTAGAAAATTCACACTTATAGATACGGGTGGGATAGAACCATACTCTGAAGATAAAATAATGCAGCAGATGCGAAGACAGGCAGAAATGGCTGTAGAAACAGCAAATGTCATAGTTTTTATGGTTGATATTAAAGATGGGCTTACTGCAGCAGATCAGGAAGTTGCCGTGATGCTCAGGAAAACAAATAAACCTGTTATCCTGGTTGTGAATAAAGTAGACAGGGTAGGAGAACTGCCTTCTGAGGCATATGAATTCTATAACCTTGGTCTGGGAGACATTATGGCTATTTCATCTGTTCATGGCCTGGGAATGGGAGATTTGTTGGACGAAATATATAAACACTTTCCTGAAGTCGATGAGGAAGAATATGACGAAGATGTAATAAAAGTCGCTGTAGTAGGAAAACCAAATGCAGGAAAATCGTCACTTATTAATAAAATCCTCGGGGAGGAAAGGGTAATAGTAAGTGAGATTGCCGGAACGACAAGGGATGCAATTGATACATATGCTGAGGTTGATGATGATAAGTTTGTATTTATTGATACAGCAGGTATAAGGCGTAAAAGCAAAATAGAAGAAAGTATAGAAAAATACAGTGTGATCCGTTCCTGGGGAGCCGTTGAGAGAGCCGACGTATGTCTTATCATGATAGATGCGGTTGATGGGGTTACCGAACAGGACACAAAGATTGCCGGATACGCTCATGAACAGGGTAAAGCCTCAATTATAGTAGTAAATAAGTGGGATCTGGTAGAGAAGGAAACAGGAACACTGGAAGAGTACAGGAAAGTTGTACATGAAAAGCTGGGATTTATGACATATGCGCCGGTAGTGTTTATTTCAGCTAAAACAGGACAGAGGGTTCAGAAACTGTATGAATTAATCAAATATGTATCAAATCAGGGTGCGATGAGAATATCAACAGGGATGCTGAATGATATTGTAAATGAAGCCATCGCCATGGTTCAGCCTCCATCAGATAAGGGCAAGAGGCTGAAAATATTATATGCTACTCAGGCAGGAGTTAAGCCTCCGACCTTTGTAATTTTTGTAAATAGTTCGGAGCTGTTTCATTATTCTTATGAAAGATATTTGGAAAATCAGCTTCGTAAGAGCTTTGGGTTTGAAGGAACCCCAATAAGGTTTATTCATAGAGAAAAGGATAAGGAGTGATATCCTGGATGAGTTTGGTGGTCAAATTGATTATAACAGCTGTTGCTGGTTACCTTTTAGGAAGTGCTAATACTTCATTGATAGTCGGGAAATTTTATGGAGTGGATGTAAGAAAACATGGAAGCGGCAATGCAGGAATGACAAATACCTTGAGAACACTAGGGAAGCTTGCAGCTTTATTTGTAATAATAGGTGATTTGCTGAAAGGTATACTGGCATGTCTTGTGGGGTTGTACATAGTTGGAGACAGAGGCATTGAAGCAGAAGTCTTCGGACGCACATGGAATGAAGAATTAGGTTTGATGGTGGGAGGAATCAGTGCTATAATTGGACACAACTGGCCTGCTTACTTCAGATTTAAAGGGGGAAAGGGCATACTTACCTCTCTGGCAGTTGTTTTGATGATGGATCCGCTTATTGCACTGATACTGTTTGGAATATTTGCTGTTATAGTAGCGATTACAAGGTATGTATCATTGGGATCCATTATAGGTTCGGGCTTGTTTCCTGTTGCAGCAGCAGTTTTTGGCCGGAGTAATGCGTTTATCATATTTGCTGCAATTCTGGGTCTTTTAGCTATTATAAGGCATCGTGCAAATATTCAAAGAATATATAATGGTACTGAGTCCAAGCTCGGAAGCAAGAAGAAAAACAATTAGTGTATTGGAGGGTTTTATGAAAAAGAATATATCTATTATAGGTGCAGGTAGTATGGGTACGGCAGTTTCCATCCTCCTATCTAAAAATGGTCATAGAGTAAGATTATGGTCTCCGTTTGGGGATGAAATAGACATGCTGAATAAAGAAAGAGAGCATATACAAAGGCTTCCGGGAGTAAAAGTACCTCAGGATATTATCTGTACAACAGATATAGAAGAGGTAATGACAGGTACAGAGATGGTTGTCATGGCAGTTCCTTCACAAACAACCCGTGAGAATTGCAGAATGATTTCCAAATACATAAAAAGAGATCAAATAGTTGCGACCTGCTCAAAGGGTATAGAAGAAAGTACATGCATGGTACTGTCAGAAGTTATGAAGCAGGAAGTACCACAGGCTCAGATTGCAGTGCTGTCAGGGCCCAGTCATGCGGAAGAAATTGCAAGGGATATACCTACTGCAGTCGTTGCAGCAAGTGAAAACAGAGAGGCTGCTGAGTTTATGCAGGACATATTTATGACTCCAAGGTTCAGAGTGTACACAAACCCTGATATTTTAGGTGTAGAACTGGGAGGCGCACTAAAGAATGTCATCGCATTATGTGCGGGTATTTCTGATGGTCTGGGTTTTGGAGACAATACGAAAGCTGCTTTGATGACAAGAGGAATTACTGAAATTGCGCGTCTTGGAAAGGCTATGGGAGCAAGCCGGCAAACTTTTAACGGACTTACCGGAATAGGGGATCTCATAGTTACATGTACAAGTATGCACAGCAGAAACAGAAGAGCCGGAATACTAATCGGTCAGGGCAAATCGGTCAGGGAAGCGTTGGATGAAGTCAAGATGGTAGTTGAAGGTGTTGCGACGACGAAACCGGCATATGAATTGGGTTTGAAGATGGATGTATCTATGCCTATCACGACTGAAGCGTACAATGTATTATTTGGTAATAAGAATCCAAAGCAGGCTGTAGTAGATTTGATGACAAGAAATAAAACCCATGAAATAGAAGAAACTGTTGAGAACTGTTGGTAACTTTGACAAAAAAATCTGATTTAAGGTGAATGCAGTTACTCACCTCTTTTTCATTTATAGTACCAATAAAGGATTCCGTAAATATTAACGCAATATGGATTTTTTTCTTGTCTAAGTATATAATTTCTTATATTACAGTGTAATAATAATTTAGGGTGGGAAGTCTTTGATAAAACGCATTTTGTTAATTGTTTCAGTGATGACGGGTATTTTGCTTTATTTACTGTTTTCAGACAGCGGCACTGCAAAGAGTGAGGGAAGCAATATTGAAAAAGCAGAGAGAAAGGCTGCAGCGTCCATAGAAACTAAAAAGAAGGAGCAGGATATCACAATCAAGATATCTTTTGCCGGAGATTGTACGATCGGGACAGATGAAAAAGGTATACCGTATAAAGACTCCTTTCCATATGTGCTTAAGCAGAATAAAAATGATTATGATTATTTCTTCAAAAAAGTAAAGCCTGTGTTTGAAAAAGATGATCTGACCATTGTAAATCTGGAAGGAACTTTTACTACTGCAACAAAAATGGCCAGAAAGAAATGGCGTTTCAAAGGCGATCCTTCCTATGTGAACATAGTGAAATCAGGAAGTATAGAAATGGTCAATATTTCAAACAATCATATTTATGACTTTCTGACTCAAGGCTATAATGATACTTTGAAAGCATTAAAGAGCAAGGGCATATTGTATTCGGGTGAAGGTCATACAGAGTACTATAAAACAAAGAATACGACTATTGCAAGTATAGGCTTTAACGGATGGGATACAACTATAAAGAAACGTTTGGGAAATAGTATAAAAACGGCAAAGAAAAAAGCGGACATAATCATTGTATCTCTTCACTGGGGTAAGGAGTATACTAATTATCCCAACGCTGTTCAAACAGAGCTCGGAAGATACAGTATCGATAGTGGAGCTGATATAGTGGTAGGGCATCATCCTCATGTAATCCAGGGAATAGAATATTACAAAGGAAAGTATATAGTATACAGTCTGGGTAACTTTTGTTTTGGAGGTAATCCGACTCCTCCGGATAAAGATTGTATAATATTTCAAAATACTTTTACGTTTAAAGAAAAGAAAATGAGTAAAAGCGAAGGTGAGATTTTACCCTGCAGCGTATCAACCTCAGACAGTATTAATAACTTCCAGCCTGTAGTATTGGAGGGGGAAGAGGGGAAAAGGGTACTGGATAGGATATATACGTACAGTAAGAAGCTTCATTACGGAATAAAAAAGTAGAAAAAAGATAATTTTGCTGCTATTGCATAAAATAGAGACTATATAGTTATTCAGGAGGCGGAATGTATGAAAAATGCTATTTTTATTTATAATCCTGTTTCAGGAGATCACAGCATACCAAGCAAACTTGATTATATTATGAAGCGGTTTCAGGAAAATTTTGTACTTCTTCAACCATACCGTTTGAGTGAAGAAACAGACCATATGCTTCCTGAGTTTTTAAAGCAGAATAACTATGATTTTGCTATTATTTCAGGAGGAGACGGGACTTTAAATTCTATTATCAATGTTATGATGAAAAATGAGATAAATATTCCTGTCGGTATATTTCCATACGGAACAAGCAACGACTTTGCAAGATGCTTGAGTTTACCCTCAAATCTCAGTGAGATAATAGATATAATTTTAGCCGGGAACACAATTGAAGTAGACGCAGGTTTGATAAATGAACAGCAGTATTTCCTGAGTACATGTGCCGGAGGAGGCTTCGTAGATGTATCTTTCAGTACACATAATGAACTGAAAAAGAATTTCGGTCCTCTTGCTTATTACCTGAAGGCGATTAGTGAGGTAAAGAATATCAAATCTTTCAAAGTGAAAATCAAAACTGAAACCAAAACAATTGAAGAACAGGTGCTTCTCTTCTTCATTCTTAACGGAAAGCATGCAGCAGGTTTTTACAATCTGATAGAGGAAGCGGACATATCAGACGGTATGATGGATATAGTTCTTATTAAAAGTTGTTCCCATATTGATTTAGCAAGCTTGTTTTTCAATGTATTAAGCAATGCGTACCTGAACAACAAAAATGTCATGAAGCTTCAGGCAAAAACATGTGAAATAAGCGGAGATAATGGAATAAGCCTAAGTGTGGACGGTGAGAAGGGAGACGGATTACCGGTAACAATAAGATTTATCAATAAGGCATTAAAAGTGTTTGTAAAATAAAAATTAATTTAGATTATGAATAAGGCATAAACAGCCTGTCTACCTTAATAGATTATATTGGTAGACAGGTTTTTGTTTTTTTATATTATCCGGGTCATGTCCTTGAAAATCGCAGCCAGCAGTTATGCTGATGAAATTGTTTCCATGCATATAGCAAGGCAAGATAACTTGCTCATTTTTTTGTAATAATAAGGGAATAAGCTCATATATATAAAATAGGAAACGGGCATTAGGACATGGGCAATAGATTTTGAAGTATGATTGACGCTGATGCTGAGATGAATACTAAACGATGCTGCCGGTCCGAAGCTTTAAAATTCTATATAGCGTTTATTCAGATGTGAATTGCCAATTGTTACAGCCAATTGTCAATTAAAATAAGGGGGGTTCTTAGGGTGGAGAAGTACAACATATACCAGCAAATAGCTGAGAGGACTCAGGGTGATATTTACATAGGTATAGTTGGACCGGTGAGGACGGGTAAATCTACATTCATAAAAAGGTTTATGGATTTACTGGTTATACCAAATATAGAAAATGCATACCAGAAGGAAAGGGCGAAAGATGAACTGCCCCAGAGTGCTACAGGACGGACTATAATGACTACAGAGCCAAAATTTGTACCTAATGAGGCTGTTGAAATCACTGTTGATGAAAATATTCAGTTGAAGGTAAGATTGGTTGACTGTGTCGGTTATCTCGTAAAAGGAGCACTTGGGTACATGGAAAACAATGCTCCGAGAATGGTATCAACACCATGGTATGATTATCAGATTCCATTTGAGGAAGCGGCGGAGCTGGGAACAAAGAAGGTGATAAACGAGCATTCGACTATAGGGCTTGTTGTTACGACAGACGGAAGTATTACAGATATCGCCAGGGATGAATATCTGGAAGCAGAAAAACGTGTAATATCCGAGTTGAAGGCTATAAACAAACCGTTTGTTATAGTATTGAACTCAACAAGACCTTACGATAATGAAACCGTAAGGTTAAAGGAAGAATTGGAAGAGAAATACTCAGTACCTGTTATTTGTGTTAATTGTGCGCAGCTCAGAACTGAAGACATAAACGCAGTAATGGAAAAAGTATTATATGAATTTCCTATATGCGAAATTGGTATTAATTTTCCAAGGTGGGTGGAAAACCTGGACGAAAACCACTGGCTGCGGGCTGAGATGCTAAACGCAATAAAAGACTCTTTCAGAGATATTGCTAAAATCCGTGAAGTGAGAGAGGCAGTAGGCAAATTTGATGAATACGACTTTATAAAAAAAGCATACATCGACAGGATTAATCTTGGTGACGGTACTGTGCAGATGGAACTGAGGACTGCAGATGGTTTGTTCTATAAGATATTAAGTGAAACTACGGGTCTTGACATTGAAGGCGAACATAAGCTGATCGGCCTGATGAAAGACCTGGCAAGAATCAAGAAGGAATATGAAAAGATTGAGTATGCACTGCACGAAGTAAAAGTAAAAGGCTATGGAATGGTAACTCCTCAAATGAATGAATTGTCTCTTGAAGAACCGGAGATAATCAAACAGGGAAGCAGATTCGGAGTCAAACTGAGAGCAAGTGCGCCTTCGATACATATGATCAGAGCAGATATAGAAACTGAAATAGCTCCGCTGGTTGGAACAGAAAAGCAGTCGGAAGAGCTTGTAAACTATCTGATGAGAGAATTTGAGAGTGATCCGGGAAAGATATGGGAATCAAACATATTCGGTAAATCCTTACATGAACTTGTAAGCGAGGGATTGCACAATAAACTGTTCAGAATGCCTGAAGATGCACAACTAAAACTTCAGGAAACTTTGCAAAAGATTATAAATGAAGGCAGTGGAGGCTTAATTTGTATTATACTTTAAAAAAGCTGATGAATCCTCGGATATTTGGTCCGGGGTTTTTTTTTGGGTCTTATCAAGTTATTAATATTAATTATATATTTTTTACGGACTATGCTAAAAATAATGTTTGAGTTTTTAAGAAGTTGATTTATAATATATTATTGTATAAATTTACAAAGAAATCAATCTTACTAAATAAGCAATTACAAACAGGAGGAGAGTTATGGAAAGCAACAAAATATTTAAGTTCTGGCTTGAGAACGAATACTTTGACAAAGATACCAGAGAAGAACTTGAAAAAATAAAAAATGATCCTAAGGAAATTGAAGAAAGATTTTATAGAGATCTGGAATTCGGTACAGGAGGTCTTCGCGGGATTATCGGAGCAGGTACAAACAGGATGAACATCTATACCGTAAGAAAAGCATCACAGGGGCTTGCAAACTACATATCAAATCAGGGTGAGGGTATGAAAAAGCGTGGGATTGTAATTGCTTACGATTCCCGTAATAAATCACCTGAATTTGCTTTGGAATCAGCCAGAATATTTGCAGGAAACGGAATTAAAGCATATTTGTTTGATGAATTAAGGCCTACACCTGAACTTTCTTTTGCAGTAAGGTTTTTGAATGCGGCAGCGGGTATAGTAATAACTGCAAGTCATAATCCTAAAGAGTATAATGGCTACAAAGTATATGGAGAAGACGGAGGGCAGCTTTCACTGGAAGGCTCCAACGCTGTTTTAGATGAAATAAACAAAATAGAAGATATTACAAAGGTAAATCTCGTTTCAAAGGACGACGCCGTCAAAAATGGCCTGATTCAGATGATAGGCAAGGAAATTGATGACGAATATATTGCAAGACTTAAGACGTTGAGTATAAATCCTGAGCTTGTAAAGAATATATCTAATACATTCAAGATAGTCTATACACCTTTACATGGTACAGGGAACAAGCCGGTAAGAAGAATACTGGATGAAATAGGCTTTAATAATGTTCTGATTGTCAAAGAACAGGAACTTCCCGATCCTGCATTTTCTACGGTAAAGTCACCTAACCCTGAGGAGAAAGCTGCTTTTACTCTTGCTATTGAACTGGCTAAAAAAGAAAATGTGGATTTGATTATAGGTTCTGACCCTGATTGTGACAGAGTAGGTGTAGTTGTAAGAAATGCAGGGGGAGAATATGTTGTGCTTACAGGAAACCAGACAGGTTGCTTGCTGCTTGAATATATACTATCACAGAAAAAGGCTAAAGGTGAGCTTCCTGCAAACGGGTTTGCAGTGAAGACTATTGTGACGACCGAATTGTCAAAAGCAATAGCAAAAGCCTATAATATTGAACTTATAGAAGTCTTGACAGGATTTAAGTTCATTGGTGAGCAGATCAAGCTTCTTGATGAACAGGGTGATAAAAAATATCTGTTTGGGTTTGAAGAAAGTTATGGATATCTGGCAGGAACATTTGCGAGGGACAAGGATGGAGTTGTAGCCTCTATGCTCATTGCTGAGATGGCTGCTTATTATAAATCAAGAGGGATGTCTCTGTATGAAGGTTTACAGGAAGTATTCAAGAAATATGGATACTACCTGGAAGGCATCAATTCCTTTACATTAGCTGGAAAAGAAGGTGTTGATAAGATAAAGAGCACAATGAGCAGACTGAGGGAGGAAAAGCCTTCAAAGTTTAGTGATTCTAAGGTATCAGCAATAAGAGATTTCGTAGAAGGTAACAGATTTGACTTTACAAGTGGGAGAAGTGAAAAGCTTACTTTGCCTGAATCTGATGTATTGTATTTTGAAATGAGTGATGGTTCATGGTTTTGCATAAGACCATCAGGTACTGAACCGAAAATCAAGATATACTATGGTGTTTCGGACAGTACTCAGGAGCTTGCACAAAACAGACTGAATATTTTGCAGAGTGATGTGCTTTCTGTAGTTAAACCACTTCTGAATATACAATAAGATAAATAAACGGTGCAGCTGACAAAAGCTGCACTTTTTTTGTGGGTAAAAATGCAACAGAATCTGGAATGAAATGTTGACTTGTGTAGTGCTGAAGTCCTATATAGTAGTTCTTATGTACTGAATATGAGAAAATTTTGGTAAAAAAGTTGAAAAGCCTTAAAATTTAGAAGGAGTTTATGAAAAAAGTGTCGAATATTAGAGATAATTTACAGAATTTGCTACATTTATGCATTATTTTTTGATACGATTGGTAGTAATAACAGTTAGTGGGATATATATACAACTGTCACCCGTACCAAAACAAAAGATTTTTTATTTAGTGCATAGTGTATGGCAAAAAGCTAGGGCTGGGGGCTTAGAATGCATAAAATAGGTATAGAAAATTTAGTTTCGGGAGCTAAACTGGCAAAATCGGTTTTTACGTCTGAAGGGCGGGTTTTGCTTACTTCTGGTATGGAATTGAAAGAAAACTACATACAGAGGCTAAAGGCCAATGGAATAAAGGAAATCTATATCGAGGATGAGATATCTGCAGGCATAGAAGTAACTGATGTAGTTTGTGAAGATACAAGGGTAGAAGCAAAATTATTGGTGAAAAACCTGATGGAAACCTATACAGTTTCACAGTATATAAATACGGGACGTGTAAAAGAGGTTATTGACAAGCTAATAGATGAGCTTTTGAGCAGCAAGGATATACTTGTAAACCTTTCCGACATAAAATCAGTAGATGACTATACATTTGAACATTCAGTCAATGTATGTATTCTTTCTCTTATCACCGGTATAGGAATGGGATTTTCAATAAACCGGCTTAAAGATCTGGGCATCGGTGCACTGTTACATGACATAGGGAAACTTAAAATACCCGAAGAGATACTTAAAAAACCGTCGCAGCTTACAGTTGAAGAGTTTGAAGAGATAAAAAAACATACCATATACGGATATGAAATACTTAAGGATAACCCAAGTGTAAGTATGATTTCTGCCTTTATTGCTTTTGGGCATCATGAGAGGTATGACGGCAGCGGTTATCCGCTCCAGATCAGAGGCGAGAACATCCACCAGTGCGCAAGAATAGTAGCTATAGCGGATGTATATGACGCGCTCACCTCAGATAGGGTATACAGAAGAAAATTAAAAACCCATGAGGTGATAGAATACATTACTTCGCTTGGTACCCACCACTTTGACAAGGAAATAGTTGAGAATTTTGTAAAATATATTGCGGTTTACCCGGTTGGGACAGGTGTAATGCTGAACACAAAGGAAATAGGAATTGTAGTAAGAGTTAACAAAAGCATGCCTACAAGGCCGGTAGTCAGGATAGTGTTTGATGAAAACAGGTCACGTGTAGAACAATACTATGAAGTTGATCTGGCAAGGAAAATAAACGCATATATTGTTGATTCATATGAATTGTAATAATGTATGGACTAGTATGAAAATCAAGATTATAATAAAATAAGGATTGATAATATCAAGGACTTTAGGGTTTAACCCTGAAGTCTTTTTACTTAACGAGTTATGTGAGCCGGCGCAAGGGATTAGTGAAACTGTTTATAATATAAAATTAATGTAATATCTAAACTTATGATAAATGGAGGTTTCCGTATGGGTGACTTTGTACACCTGCATGTTCATACTGAATACAGCTTGCTTGACGGGGCTAACAGAATAAAGCATCTTGTAAAGCGTACAATGGAAATGGGAATGAAAAGCATTGCCATTACTGACCATGGTGTTATGTACGGAATAATAGATTTTTATAAGGAAGCTGTAAAGAACGGCGTAAAGCCTATCCTTGGCTGCGAGGTGTATACAGCCCGCAGGAGCAGGTTTGACAAGCAACCGGGCATTGATTCCGATCAGGGGCATTTAGTGTTGCTCGCGAAAGATAATATGGGGTATAAAAATTTGATGAAAATAGTATCTTCGGGCTTTACTGAAGGTTATTATTATAAACCCAGAATCGATATGGAAGTTCTGGAGAAATTCAGAGGCGGATTAATAGCATTGAGTGCGTGTCTTTCGGGAGAAATACCTAAGGCACTGCTACAAAATGATTATGAGAGAGCAAAAACAATAGCTTTGAGATATAATGAAATTTTCGGAGCGGAAAATTTTTATCTTGAGCTGCAGATAAACGGTATAGAAGAACAAAACCTGGTAAATCAAAGCATTATAAAGCTAAGCAAAGAAACGGGAATACCTCTTATAGCAACTAATGATGCACACTATTTAAGGCGTGAAGATGCCAGGGCTCATGAAATTCTGCTCTGTATCCAGACGGGTAAAAGTATAAATGATGAAGACAGGATGAGATTTTCTACTGATGAGGTATATTTAAAATCACCTGAAGAGATGATACAGCTGTTTGAGAATATTCCTGAAGCTGTAAAAAACACTCTGAAGGTCGCTGAAATGTGCAATGTGGAACTTGAATTCAATAAATTGCATCTTCCTGCGTTTGAAGTACCCGGAAAGTCAGAACCTTATGAATATCTAAAGGAATTGTGCATAGAAGGATTAAAGGAAAAGTACGGTGACAGGTATAATGAAGAAAAACAAAAAAGGCTTGACTATGAGCTAACCATTATAAAGCAAATGGGGTATGTCGATTACTTCCTGATCGTTTGGGATTTCATCAAATATGCCAGGGACAACAGCATAATGGTAGGACCTGGCAGAGGCTCGGCTGCAGGGAGTCTTGTAGCATATAGCCTGGGTATCACAAATATTGACCCGCTGAAATACAACCTCCTCTTTGAAAGATTCCTGAATCCTGAGAGGATAAGCATGCCTGATATTGATATAGATTTCTGTTATGAGAGAAGGCAGGAAGTAATAGATTACGTAGTCAGAAAGTATGGAGAGGAAAGGGTTGCACAAATCATTACCTTCGGGACAATGGCTGCCAGAGCTGCAATCAGAGATGTAGGCAGAGCATTAGACATACCATACAATGAAGTCGATTTTGTAGCTAAAATGATACCGTTTCAGATAGGAATGACCATTGATAAGGCTCTGGAGTTTAATCCCGAGCTAAGAAAATGGTACGAAGATGACGAGCGTATTGGTGAACTGATAGATACAGCCAGACTTCTTGAAGGCATGCCCAGACATGCTTCAACACATGCAGCTGGTGTAGTTATTTCCAAAGAACCCGTAGTCGAATATGTTCCACTACAAAGAAATGAGGATAGTATTACAACTCAGTTCACAATGGGACTCCTCGAAGAGATCGGACTTCTCAAAATGGATTTTTTGGGCCTCAGAACCTTGACGGTAATTCGTGATGCAGTTGATCTGATAAGACAAAATCATGGTATAGGTATAGAAATAGATAAGCTTGAAATGGATGATCCAAATGTTTTCAAACTTATAAGTGATGGAAAAACAGCGGGTGTATTCCAGTTGGAAAGCCCTGGGATGACACAATTCATGAGGGATCTCCAGCCTGGATCACTTGAGGACATAATCGCCGGCATTTCTCTTTACAGACCGGGCCCAATGGATCAGATTCCCAGATATATAAAAAATAAAAATAACCCTGAAGATGTAAAATATCATCATCCTTTACTTGAAAAGATTTTAAATGTAACATATGGGTGCATGGTATACCAGGAACAGGTTATGCAGATAGTGCGGGATTTGGCAGGATATTCAATGGGCAGGTCAGACCTGGTGAGGCGTGCCATGTCCAAGAAAAAAATAAGTGTTATGGAGCAGGAAAGACAGAATTTTATTCATGGCATAACCGATAATGCGGGGAACGTAATAGTTAATGGCGCAACAAGAAACGGTGTAGATGAAAAAACAGCAAATAAGATATTTGATGAAATGATGGATTTTGCCAGCTATGCTTTTAACAAGTCACATGCTGCTGCATATGCGGTTGTAGGATATCAGACTGCCTGGCTCAAATGCTATTATCCTGTAGAGTTTATGGCGGCTTTACTTAACAGCTTTCTGGGTAGCAGTGATAAGGTATCCCAATATGTGCATGAATGCAGACAAATGAATATTGAAGTATTACCGCCGGATATAAACGAAAGCTATGTAAAATTCACAGTTGTAAATAATAAGATAAGGTTTGGTATGGCCGCAGTAAAAAATGTAGGTGGAAATGCCGTGCAGGAAATTATTGCAGAGAGAAGACAAAAGGGTATCTTTAAGAACTTCAGGGATTTCTGTGAAAGAATAGACGGAAAGGATGTCAACAAAAGGTGCATTGAGAGCCTGATAAAAAGTGGAGCATTTGATTCTTTGAAAATATTCAGATCAAAACTTATGGCTGTTTATGAAAAAATGCTGGAAGGTATACAACAAAACAGAAAGCGTAATATGGACGGACAGTTATCCATTTTTGAAGTTGCTGCTAAGGGTGTATCTGAGCAAAGAAATCAGAAAATTGAGGAAGACTCCTTTATTTCGGAAATATATCCGGATTTGAAAGAATATCCTCAAAAAATGCTCTTATCAATGGAAAAGGAAATGCTCGGATTATATGTTTCAGGGCATCCTTTGAGTGAATTTGAAGAGGAAATAAATTCTCAGGTTACTCTTTTCAGTTCGGATATGAATATGTCTGGCAATGATGAAGATGTTGCAGCTGCGGAACTAAAAGGGATAAGTGACGGTATGCCGGTAATAGTTGGGGGAATAATTGTTGAGAAAAAGACTAAAACTACAAAAAGTAATAATATAATGGCATTTGTTACTTTGGAAGATTTGTACGGGACTATGGAGATAATTGTTTTCCCTACCACTTTGGAAAAATATTCGGGACTTATCACAGAAGAAAGCATAGTATTGGTGAGTGGAAGAATAAGTATTAAAGAAGAGGAAAATCCCAAAATAATATGTGAAGAAGTGAAACCATTAAAAAAGCTAAAAACACAAAAACTATATCTGAAGCTGAATAATGGTGAAAGTGAAGAAGTACGAAAATCTGTTATGTCAATGCTAAAATATTTTAGTGGTGATATACCTGTCTGTCTTTATAGCGAAGAGGAGAAAAGGTCGAGTATGGCTCAAAGGGATTACTGGGTAAGTTTGAATGACAAATTGTTGGAAGAACTGAAAGCCAGGCTGGGTGACGATAATGTAAAGGTTGTTTAGGGTTTTGTTTTTTACTGTTGATTTTTACTGGTAAATAATATATAGTTATGACGAGGTGGTTAATTTGGACATGGAGCTCGAAAAAATACTCGGAGATTATGTCGTAATAAAGGCTGAAGAAAATGGTGTGAACATAATAGGTTTAACACGGGGAAGAGATACCAAATTTCATCATACAGAGAAACTTGATAAAGGTGAAGTGTTAATTGCCCAGTTTACCGAGAATACATCCGCCATCAAGATTAGAGGCAGGGCAAAAATAATGTGTCGGCATGGGGAAGTAAATTCTGGTGAATAAAGAATAAAGGGGCGTGTTTATATGTGGACAGTAGTCTATATGGCTCAAAGCAAGGAGATAGCTACCAGACTACAGGAATTGCTCACAAATGAGGGTATATTAGTGAAGCTTAGACCGATAAGCAAAAACCATGAAAATAATGATAATTACTACGAGGTACTTGTGCCGGAAGCAGAGGTGGAAGAAGCTCATAGTGTAATTATTGAAAAGGGATATTAGTCTATTTATAAATAGCTAGTTAATTTAAAATTTAAAATATTAATAATCCCGTGTTGCGATTAATGACACGGGTTTAATGTTATTAAGGAGGCTTTCTTATGACGGATATAAAGACTATAGGAGTATTGACTAGTGGGGGAGATGCTCCAGGTATGAATGCTGCAATCAGAGCAGTTGTCCGGACTGGCATATATCACGGTTTTAAGGTTATGGGTATCAGAAAGGGCTATAATGGCCTGATCAATGGAGATATTACCGAGATGACTCTCAGATCCGTGTCAGATATTATTCACAGGGGTGGTACAATACTGCAAACTGCAAGATGCCTTGAGTTTAAAACTGAGGAGGGCGTAAAACGCGCCATTGCTATGGCAAAAGTTTTTGGAATCGATGCACTGGTTGTAATCGGCGGCGACGGTTCATACCGCGGGGCCAGAGACTTAAGCAGGTTTGGAATGAGTGTTGTAGGTCTGCCGGGTACTATAGATAATGATATAGGCTGTACAGAATATACTATAGGTTATGATACAGCAATGAACACCGTTCAGGATGCGATAGATAAAATAAGGGATACTGCATACTCACATGAAAGATGCAGCGTTCTTGAAGTTATGGGAAGACATGCAGGCTATATTGCATTGAATGTCGGTATTGCAGGTGGCGCTGAGGTTGTTTTACTTCCCGAAAAGCAGTTTGATATCAGTAAAGACGTAATCAAGCCGATAATCGAAGGAAGAAACAGAGGGAAGAAGCATTACGTAGTTATTGTAGCTGAGGGTGTAGGCGGAGCTATTGAAATAGCGAAAGAAATTCAGGAAAAGACAGGTATTGAAGCAAGGGCAACGATACTTGGTCATATTCAGAGAGGCGGAAGCCCGACTGTGCATGACAGAGTCATGGCTAGCATGATGGGGGCAAAAGCGGTAGAACTGCTGAAAAATAACAAACCAAACAGAATAGTGTGCTTGAAAGATAACAAAGTTGTAGATATAGAAATAAATGAAGCACTGGATATGAAAAAGACAATAGACGAGGACTTTATCGAACTGGGTAGAATCCTGTCATTGTAAGAGGGGTGAGGACAGTGTTTGTGTCTGATACAAAATTTATTGTAAGATATGCGGAAACTGATCAGATGGGAATAGTGCATCATTCAAACTACCCTGTTTGGTATGAGGCAGGTAGAACCGATTTTATAAGGAAAATGGGTATGCCCTATTCAAAAATAGAGGAAAATGGAATATTGCTTCCTTTGGTTGAACTAAAGTGCAATTATAAGGGTGCCGCAAGGTATGAGGACGAAGTTACTGTTAAAACCAGCATTAAAGATTTTTCCGGCGTTAGAATAACATTCAGGTATGAAGTATATAAAAATGACGATTTGATAAACTCCGGTGAAACTATGCATGCATGGACAACAAAAGAACTAAAGCCGGTCAATATAAAAAAGCTTGCACCGGAAGTTTATAATATGATACTTAAAGCTACAGACTAGCATTAGTTTGTTTTCGATTACGGCTGGAAAATATTTTCTGTTTTACATTGCAATAAAAATATAAAGTATGGTAAACTAAATGTGCCTGTTTTGTTCAGTTTTTTACCATAATGGACGTATAGCTTGATTTTGGCAGTCTTCACAATTAAAGTTCAGGTGGTGAGTCAGTGAATATTCCAAATGCAATAACAGCAGTAAGATTTGTACTAATACCGTTTTTTGGATATTTTCTTTATATGGGTCAATTTGACAGCAGTCAATATATTGTGGCTGTAATTATATTTCTGATAGGTGGATTTACAGATGTTCTGGATGGTTTTATTGCGAGAAAGTTCAATTTGATTACATCCTTTGGAAAGCTTGCAGATCCAATTGCAGACAAATTAATGCAAATTACCGCACTTGTTATCTTAACCATACAGGACAAAATTCCTGTTGTTGTATTGATTATTGTGATAGCCAAGGAAGCTTTTATGGGAACAGGGAGTATATTGCTGTACAGGCAGGAAAATCTTGTAGTTTCTGCAAACTGGTATGGCAAACTTGCAACAGTTGTGTTTCATATAGCAATAATAATCGCGATTTTCAGTGCAAACAAATCCTATAGTGATATATTTATTGCAATAGCAGTATGTGCTACACTCTTTGCATTTTTTATGTATTCTATGACATACAGGAAGATTAAAAGCAGCACGAATACTAATAAACCAGGTTAATTAAGCATAAGACTAAGGACCCGTTAATTTATTTCCGGGTCCTTTTATAATTGTATTATCTGGCTGCAAGTTCACCTTCCAGCCAATCTACAAACTGTCGTGCAGTTCTTGGAGATCGCCCGTTATACCACAATTCCCACTTTAAAGCTTCTCTGTGAACAAACTCTTTATCAGCTTTTATTTCTCTTTGTAGTATCAGTCCGTCCACTATTTCAAGAAATTTGTATTTGTCCGGAGATGAAAAAACCACAGTGATTCCAAACCTGTCCGAAAGAGACAATTTTTCCTGTATCGTATCCGATGAACGTATTTCATCATCGGTATTGGACGAATACAAGCCCGACCTGTCACTGAACCTTTCCTTAATCAAATGACGCCTGTTTGAAGTTGCATAGATAACAACGTTTTCAGGTCTGCTTTCTATACCCCCCTCCAATACGGCTTTTAGTCCAGTATAGCTTTCCTCATTATCTTCAAAAGCAAGATCATCTATAAAAATAATAAATTTCTGCTTTCTACCAGAAAGAATTCTTATTACTTCAGGAAAATCCATGAGATGCTTTTTGGGGATTTCCACCAAACGCAAACCCTGTGTGTGATATTCATTCAATATTGCCTTTACAGTTGATGATTTGCCTGTTCCCCTGTCGCCATACAATAATATATTGTTTGCAGGAAAACCCTTTAGGAATTGAAGTGTATTGTTGATTACTTGGGAGCGTTCAGCATCATAACCAATGAGTTCCTGTAAGGCTACCGGGTCAGGGTTTTCCACTCCTCTTAGATTGGTTGCATCATTTCTGTGTTCCCAAATAAATGCTTTATACCTGGAAAAAATGCCTGACCCGAATTTGTTGTAGAAATCTGCCAGACCATCAGTGCAACCGGACCAATCGTTACTGCATGTTAACAGGTACATTGCTGAAAGTACATGGGGATAGTGCGCGATACTTTCACATGAATCCAATACTCCGGTGTTCCATTCAGGAAGACTTTCTACAACTTGCTTTTCAAAATCTGATAAAGAATATCTGTTTAAAAGATCATTCTTTATATGCAATGGTGATAAAGAAGAAATATGTTGGAGACTTACAAGATCATTGCTGATTATTTTAATAATACTCTCATTGATTCTTTCTGAACCTGACTTCTCTGAGCTTAATGTAAATAAGTTTTCATCAAAAATGATTTTTTCTATCAGATACTCTTTTATGCTGAAGTTATGGTTACGGTTCATAAGCTCATAAAAGAATTCATTATATAGCTTTATAGTATGAAGCAGGTCGAAATCATCTTCAAAAAAACAGTCTAATAACTTATTAAGGCTATGTATTACAGGATCACTTGCTATATTCCTGTACATAGACAATGCAGCTATTGAGTATCTGGTTTTGTTTATTTCAAGTTGTACTTTATCTGAAGAATTCATTATTAACCTCAAAAATATATTTTATAATATTATAATAAATTACATATAAAATTTAAACTGCCAAAGTGTATTGGCCGCATGTTTTTCTTATCCAAGTTTATAGCTTAAGCCACAAAAAAAATATCTTTTTAATAGAACAGGGGAGGGAATAGAAAAATACATCAAATAATGTAAGATACTGTTTTAAAAACGGCTGGTGTATGCTATCATATGATTATCTTCGGAATAACAAGGAGCTCAAATGTTTGGCTATGTATTGCCGGATAAGCCGGAACTGAAAATAAAGGAATATGAGCTTTTCAGAGCATATTACTGTGGTGTGTGCAAGTCCATGGGGAAGAGGTATGGACAATTTCCACGTTTGACACTGAATTATGATACGACATTTCTTGCTCTGCTGATTTCTTCAGTTAATGGAGAATGTTTGGATATAAAAAAAGAGAGATGCATTGCACACCCTTTAAAAAAGAAGTATGTGGTTAAGAACAATGTTGTGGTCGATTATGCTTCAGACATTAATATCATATTGGCGTACTATAACCTGAGAGATAATTGGGTAGATGAAAAATCATATTTTTCTGGTACAGCTATGCTGGCTCTGAAAAAAAGTTTTAAAAAACTAAAAAGGAAATATAGTGAAAAATGTGCTATAATTGAAAATAGGCTGGCTGAATTATCGGTGCTGGAAGAACAAAAATGCAATTCCATGGATAGGGCTGCAGAACCCTTCGCCAAGCTGATGGAAGAGATAACCGCATACAAACCGGTATTCAGAAATGAAAATGATGAGAAAATACTAAGATGGATAGGATACAATTTGGGTAAATGGATATACATAGTAGATGCATTTGATGATCTTGAGAAAGATATAAAAAATGGATCCTATAATCCTTTAGTTTGCCAGTTTCTTAACTCTGAAGAAGAAGTTAATACTTTTAAGGAAAGAATAAGGCAAAAAGTCGAATTCAATCTGACATATTCCTTAAGTCAAATTGCGAAGTCTTATGAAATGCTTGGGTTGAATGAATACAAAGACAGAACCGTGCAAAATGGAATAGTAGACAATATAGTATACATGGGAATGCTAAAAAAGACAGAACAAATACTCGGAATAAGGAGTTGTGGTAAAAGTGAGAAATCCATATGAAGTGTTGGGAATAAAAGAAGGCGCTACAGAAGAAGAGATTAAAAAAGCTTATAGGGATCTTGTAAAAAAATATCATCCTGATCAGCACCAGGATAATCCTTTATATACTCTTGCAGAAGATAAGCTAAGAGAAATAAATGAAGCCTATGAGCAGCTGATGAAAAACAGTAACAACCCAAGAAGAAGTGGTGGCTGGGGCAGGCATTCTTCAAACAGAAATAATCAGGAGGGTAGCGACTTTTATAACCAGGTGAAAATGCATATAAGATCCGGCAATATTGGGGCGGCAGAACAAATGCTGAACAGTTCAACTGACCGGACAGCAGAATGGTACTACCTTAATGGATTGGTTTTTTTAAGAAAAGGTTGGTATGATGAAGCATATACAAACATACAGAATGCTGTAAATATGGACCCGAATAATTTTGAATACAGAGATACTCTGAACAGGATAAACACTTCAAATCGCACATATAGGGGTAATGCTTTTGGCAGGGGCTATAATCAAGGCCCGGATATGTGTACTATGTGCCAGTGCCTATGGTGTTCAGACTGTTGTTGTGAATGTGCCGGTGGAGATTTGATAGATTGCTGCTGATGAGGTGTATATGCAAGGAAATGGAAATACGAATATTTCAAAGAAGCTGGCTCTAACCGGAATTATGACAGCGCTTGCTGTAATAATACTGTTTTTAGCAACTATTATGCCTACAAATAGAATTTCGCTGTATGCACTGAGTTCGTTCTTTATTGCTATAGTGATTATTGAATTTGGTGTGAAGACCGGGTGGATTTTTTACTTTTCATCCGGTATACTGGCATTTATCATAATCCAGTTCAAGATCCGGCTTATTCCATATGTTATTTTCTTCGGGATATATGGATTAATCAAATACTACATCGAAAAGATAAACAATTATTTTGTTGAAATCATACTCAAAATTCTTTATTTCAATATATCTTTAGCAGTATCATTCTATCTTGTAAAGGAAATCTTCCTTGAGGGACTGGAAATCAAATTTCCCTGGTGGATAGCAGTGGTTATTCTTGAAGTTGTTTTTATTGTGTACGATTATGTATACACTCTTTTTATCCAGTATTACAGACAAAAACTGAAAAAGATACTGAAGATTTAAGTTAATTATCCTATCCGGTGTATCAGGGGTATGCCTATGAAGCTGAAATTTAGTGCTACGCACCTTGTATGTATCATATTGATTCAGTTAATACTGATAGATGCTTTTTTAATAGTTTTCTTCATGAAAAAAGTTACTATTAGGCCTGAAGCATCAAAAGACATACAAATTGCAAAGAAAGCTGAAGATTATCAGGCAAGAACAGTAGCAGCAGATAGAAAAGCAGAAAAGAAATTGAGTACCATAACCGTTCAGGATACAAATCAAAAAAAGTTCAGTGTGCTGGAGGATTTTATCAGAAGGTTCGGATTGGACAGGCAGTATTCGAGGGACTTCAGGATAGCAGGCCGAAGCAATAGGTTGAAAAGCTTTATTGCTACGGCATATGATTTGTCCTATGAGAGTTGCGGCAAATATCCTTCACATCCCGAATATGGAATTACTTTCAGTGGTAAACCTGCTGTAAAAGGCAGGACAATTGCTGTAGATCCTGAGGTTATTCCTCTGGGAAGCAAGGTATACATAGAGTTTCCAAGGAATTATACGGCTTTAAACGGATGGTATGTAGCAGAAGATACGGGAAGTAAGATAAAGGGAAATATAATAGATATATACTTTGGAAAATCAGCACTCCAGGAAGCCAGGAAATTCGGCAGAAGAAGGGTAAGTGTCCAGATCATATATCCTGATGGAAATATTGGATAGAGTTGAAAACTTGTACAGCATATATTACAATATTTGGTAAATAAAAAAAGGAAGTATTGATTATGCTGAGTATTGAATTTTATTCCATTGGGGTTTTTGTAATAATTTTTTTATCAGGTTGTGTAATTAACCTGCTCAAACACCATTATGTTATTCAACTGGCAGGTGTGTCTATACTGTTTACATATTCCATTATCAGGCTTGTAAGTTTCATGCATTCCTCATCAATGCCAAATCTAACGGATTTATATTTATTTTTACTCCCCATTTTTGCCGGGATATCTGCATGTCTAATCAGCATGGTTCTGGGATTTTGGCTTTTTCCTACTGTCAGAAGAAAATTCAGGAATTAAGCACTCAAACTATGTAGTCCACTGCAGAGCTTCAATAATCTTATCTGAAATGCCTGACCTTCTATGAATATGTTATTCTACTAAAAATTACATTACTAAAATCAATTCTCATTAATGAAATATTATGTTAACATAATTGGTGGAGGGGGTCAGATGAAAAGATTAATTCTTATTGTTCTAATACTCCTTACATCAGTAGTGAGTGTTAGACCTGCCTATGCGGCTTTTGATCTGCAAAATTATAAGCAAACAGATTTGGTAGTGCGTGTGAATGGGAGCGAAGTTGCCCTTTCACAAAAACCTGTAGAAGTAAATGGCGATGTGCTTGTACCTGCAATTTCTGTGTTCAAAAGGCTGGGAGTAAGTGTAATTTGGTATCCGGGCAGCAGAATAAAGATGAACAACAATGGGACAAAAATATCCATGAGAGTGGGCGATAGGAGTATTTTTGTTAATGGAGTAAGAAAGAAACTGAGTGTTCCGCCCGTAGTTGTAAATGGCGCTGTAATGGTTCCCGTAAAGCAGGTTTCTGAAGTTTTCAAAGCCAGGATAAGCATGGACAACGGTGTTTTAGGAATATATGATTATAAAAGCAGGATGAAGATATTAGAGGGTAATATAGCTGTACCGTTCGTGGTGGTCATAGATCCGGGGCATGGTGGAAAAGATCCTGGGGCTGTATATAGCGGGATTCGTGAAAAAGACCTGAACCTTGATATTTCAAAAAGGCTTAATCTTTTATTGAAAGAAGAAGGAATAAAAACCTATATGACCCGCTTCGATGACAGATTTCTTGGATTATATGACAGGTCTGCGTTAGCGAACAGGGTAAATGCAGATTTGCTTATAAGTGTCCATAATAACGCTGCAGGGAGCTCGAGCACATGGGGTAGTATGAGCTTATATTATCCAGGAAGAAGTAACTTTAATGGCAGACTTACAGCACGAAGCTTTGCTTCTATAGTACAGAAGGAAATGACCGACAAGCTAAGCACTTTTGATTGGGGTGAAATTGAGAGACCTAAGCTTGCGGTATTAAGAACTGCAAATATGCCTGCCGTTATTGCGGAAGTTGGTTATATGACCAATGCAAAAGAATTAAAAAAGCTTATGGATCCGGATTATAGACAAGATGCGGCTGAAGCTCTAAAAAATGCGGTTTTAAAGGCGTTGGATAAAATATAAAAAATATCTGCCATTTGGCAGGTATTTTTTTATTGATAATAATTGAGAATAATTATCATTTAGTATTGACTTTTGGTAAAATTAGTTTTAAACTATTATCTTAGAAGGGCAAATTTTTTTAAATAATAATTGATAATGATTCTCAGAATCGGAATATGGATGGTGAAGGTTATGGAGTGTTGCAATAATAAACAATCACTTATTAAGCGGCTAAAAGCTTTTTTGCTGAGTAACGATAAAAATCATACTAATCCGGAAGGGGTAGCAAAAAAGATTGCATTAATCGGAAATCCCAACGTGGGAAAGAGTGTTATATTTAACGGTTTGACAGGAGCATATGTAACAGTGTCAAATTATCCTGGCACTACAGTTGAGGTTTCAAGAGGCTGGTACAACATGGAGGATATGAAGATTGAAATTATTGATACCCCGGGTATGTACTCAATGCTTCCTATAACAGAAGAAGAGAGGGTAACGCGGACTCTTTTAATGACAGAGCGTCCTGATCTCATACTACATGTCGTAGATGCAAAAAACCTGGGAAGAATGCTGCCGCTTACAATACAGCTTATCGAATCAGGTATGCCTGTTGTTTTAGTACTTAACATAATGGATGAGGCTGAAGCCTTAGGCATAAAAATAAATATAAAAGAATTACAGAATTTGATAGGCATACCTGTTGTAGAAGCTAGTGCTGCAATGAATATAGGCATTAGTGAGTTGAAAGGTACAATTATGAAACAGATAAAAAAGGCTGCTTAGTACGGAATAAGAAACAGGATAAATGGAGGATAAAATGTTAGTATACAGTAAGGATATAGAAAATGTCATATATAGAATATCAACGCACTTAAAATCAGAATACAGCTTTTCCAAAAGATTTATAGCTACCCTGCTTTTACAGAAAGATGAGGAGGTAACAGGGCTGGTAAGGGAAAAGGAAAGAGAAGGCTTTGAAGAAATACAGCTAATTATCGATGAATATATTGCACACAGCAAGGAATCCCCTATAATGACCATTGCAAATATTCATCAGGAGTACAGCAAGAACATATTGAATAAATCTGTTTCCTATGAATCAAAGGAGAGAAGTGTTGCAAGCATAATCAACAAAATAGCAATAAACCCTTTTACCGGGATACCTCTTCTCCTATTGGTGCTTTATTTCGGATTTTACAGATTTGTAGGTGTTTTCGGGGCAGGAACTCTTGTAGACTTTATAGAAACATCAATATTTGATGAAGGTATAAACCCTTTTATCAATGATACAGTAAATAGACTTATACCCTGGAAAACAGTAAGCGATCTTTTTGTCAATGATTACGGGATAATTACACTGGGGATAAAATACGCAATAGCTATTGTCCTTCCTGTGGTCGGCTGTTTCTTCTTAATGTTTTCTATTATAGAAGATAGTGGATATTTACCGAGAATATCCTTACTTATGGACCGGGTATTCAAAAAAATCGGCCTTAATGGGAGGGCTGTCATACCTATGACATTAGGTTTCGGTTGTGATACTATGGCTACTATGGTCAGTAGAACTTTGGAAACCAAAAGAGAAAGGGTTATAGCAACATTTTTATTGGCGTTGGCGATTCCCTGCTCGGCACAACTTGGCGTAATTCTTGCATTGCTATCCGGGAAGCCGCTTGCTCTTGCTATCTGGTTAGGGTTTATGATTCTGGTTTTCCTGCTGATAGGTTTTCTGACTTCAAAGGTGCTCCCAGGTGACAGAGCCGGGTTTTATATGGAGCTTCCGCCTTTAAGAATGCCAAAACTCTCAAATATTTTGAAAAAAACATATGTGCGAATGTATTGGTATTTTAAAGAGGTGCTACCTCTGTTCATACTGGCAAGCGTTTTGATATGGTTTGGTAACCTGACCGGTTTGTTCACCTTCCTTGTTAATTGTCTTAAGCCTGTAGTAAATCTTCTGGGACTGCCTGCCCAAACAGCAGAGGTATTCCTGTTTGGTTTCTTCAGGAGGGATTATGGAGCAGCTGGACTTCTTGATATGCAGGGATCAGGTATTATGGATGGTAGGCAGCTTGTTGTTGCGGCTGCTACACTTACACTGTTTGTGCCGTGTGTAGCACAATTTGCAATGATGATAAAGGAAAGAGGAGTGAAAACTGCTGTTGCTATGGGAGCATTCATAGTCCCATTTGCTTTTGGTGCAGGGTATCTGTTGAATAAACTGTTAGTACTTTGGGGAGTTGATTTAGGCTAGAGGAAATGTGAAGGATGATAACTATGAAGTGTGATTTTTGCGGAGTTGTGTTTGATGAAAATAAAAGCAGGAAAGGGTGTGCGGGCTGTCCCATGAATAATTCCTGCAAGAAAATAAAGTGTCCCAACTGCAACTATGAAATGCATCCGGAGCCGGAGATGAGATTGATTGAAACAATTAGGAAATGGGGCGGGAAAATATGGAAGAAGGAAAAATGATTAAGAATATGAATATGCCGTTAACAGATTTGAAAACAAATGAGAAAGCAAGAATAACTAAGATAAATACGGATGATCTGGTCAAATTGAGAAAATTGACTGCTTTCGGAATTATGCCGGGATTTGATATAATGCTCATACAGAGATATCCTGCTTATGTTTTACAGATAGGGTTTACTCAGGTTGCATTAGACGAGGGTATCGCTTCAGAAATTATCGTGACAAGAGTGTGAGAGGTAAACGGTGTTTGAACTTATATTTGATAATCTGACAAAGCCTATTAATGCAGGAGTTATTATCCGTCTTGCATGCGCTACGGGAAGCAGACTGTACTTTACGGGAAACAGTATTGACTATAAAAATAGAAAAGCTCTTTTGTCTGCAGTAGGATACGAGGATATGGTAGATTTGACTTATGAAAGGGATTTTAAGAGTCTTATAGAGCGTTTGAAGGGTAATGGCTACATAGCTGTAGGCACCTCGCCAAGAGCGGAAAAAATATATACACAGGTTGATTACACTAAACCTACTGTATTTGTATTTGGTAATGAGGCTACAGGCTTATCGAAACAAAATATGCTGTTAATGGACGAGCTTGTGAAAATACCAATGCCCGGGAATATTGAATCTTTGAATATAGTTACTTCTGCGTCTATTATTTTGTATGAGGGCCTGAGACAAAGAAATTTTGGGGTGGTGGAAAAAGAGTGAGGATTGCAGTAATTGACGGACAGGGTGGGGGAATTGGCAAAGCAATTGTAGAAAAGTTGAGAAAAGAGCTTCCAGAGGAAACAGACATAGTTGCATTAGGGACTAATGCCGTAGCAACAATGATAATGCTAAAAGCCGGTGCAAATGAAGGAGCTACCGGGGAAAATGCTATTGTATTTAATGCATCAAAAGTGGATGTTATAGTAGGGACAATAGGAATAATTGCAGCAAATTCCATGATGGGGGAGCTAACGCCAAAAATGGCCAGTGCAATTTCTGAAAGCCCGGCAAAAAAGATACTGATACCTTTGAACCGCTGCAGTATAGAAGTAGTAGCAGTGAAGAAAGAGCCACTGCCACATTATATTGATTATGCTGTAAATGCGATAAAAGACTCCTTATAGGAAGATTTTCAAAGAGGTGAACTTGATGTGTGAAGCAAATGCTTATTTGCGTGATGAAAACGGAGATGAGATTTTATACCTTGAAGGTGTTGATAAACTTATGCCGGACGGTGATAAGATCATTCTTGAGAATATTTTCGGGCAGAGAAAAATAATAAGAGCAAAGATTAAAGAGCTTGCGCTTGTAGAGCACAAAATCATACTGGAAAAGTAAGCAGTGTTATTTTAGGGTATAATATACCCTTTATTGCAGCATATAAAAGAAACCTGTAATGTTTTCATGGATAATATCGGGATCTACCTTACCTCTTTCTGCATCTCTGTACAGTTCCATATATACTCCATAAGCTCTTTCCATATGCTGCTTCTCATTTATAGACAGGTTTTGATTTTTTATGTAGTTTTCTATATCATCTATATAGCTTTTTATCAATTCAAGTTTTTGTTCATGTGTCATAAGAAACTCCTTCAAAGCGAAATTTAGATATGCTGGTATATATTTTGCCTAAAACGGGAGTTAATTATGTAGTACGTTATGTGAGAAATATTTATTATTTCTGTGATGCAATAATCTTGCACAGATCTGTAGGCTCCTTGATTATGAAATCAGGCTTAAGCCTGCATATTTCATTTTTAGGAAAAATTGTCCAATCGACAAGAACTGTTTTAATTCCGGCATTTTGACCGCATAAAATATCGTATGGGCTATCCCCGATAAGTAGTGATTGTTCCTTTACACCACATAATAATTCGAGGGCTTTCAGCGCGGGTTCAGGGTGAGGTTTGTTGTTTTGTATATCATATGCACTTACGATGACATCTATATATTCAGAAAGTTTAAAACAGTCCAGTCCATGTTCTATACCACTCCTGCCTTTTGCAGAGACAATAGCTGTTTTACACCCTATAGCCTTTATTTGACTGAGCATTTCTCTTATTCCCGGAAACTCTTTTATCATTCTGTCCTTATTTGCCTTATAATAGGTTTTATAAAACAGCATCATATCTTCCCAAAAAACGGGGGAAATACATTTCATCTGTTCTTCCAGATGCCTGCCTAAAATAGAATTCAGGTCATCCGGCGATAAATCCCTGTTAATAAACTTTTTTGCAGTTTCTTTCAGTGTAAGTATTATAAGTTCATTGGTATCAATAAGTGTTCCATCAAAGTCGAAAAGGATATATTTGAACATTGTTATTATTTTAGCCCCCTTTTTCCTTACTACGTCTAAATAAGCTTATTAAGCTAATTGACTATATTACAAGTTTCATTCCAAGAGCATATTAGCACAACAGGTTAACTTTATTTGATCAAGCTGTCGATTACTCTGAATGATTATAGCATATATTTGCTTAAAATATACCGGAATATTTATTAATAGCTGCAAATACTTGAGTATCAGGCGTTTAGACGTTGATATAAGATTTTATTATGTTATAATATATTAGGTGCATTTGTGTGTACAGTGCAAAGTAATATTAATTTACAAACCGATACCGGGTTAATGGTCATATAGTCTCATAACTATAGCCTGTTATTATCTGTAAATACCCGCGTATTGCTTAGATAAGAGGTATTGTGGCTATGAATGAAAGAACGCTTAAGATATTGGAATTTGATAAAATTGTCAGGCAAATTTCCGGACGTACAGCTTCGGATCTTGGGATGGAGTTGGCTGAGTCGCTTTTGCCGGAAAAGAGTTTTACTAGGATACAAGCTGCACTGAATGAAACCAGTGACGGAGTCAGTTTTATAGTACGTAAGGGAAGCCCTCCCCTGAGTGGCATACATGATATTAGAGGGAGCCTTAAGCGTGCAGAAATGGGATCTGTATTGAGCCCTTCCGAGCTTTTGAGAATAAGCGATGTTCTTATGGCAAGCAGGAATTTGAAGAGGTACAGTTCTTCCGACAATCTGATCATAGATGGCGGTAATATTGTAAGTGAGCTTATCGGGTGCCTTGAACCCAATAAGAAGCTGGAAGAAAAAATCAGGCTGTCTATAATCAGTGAAGATGAGATAGCTGATGCTGCAAGCTCTACACTGGCTAGTATAAGAAAACAGATTAAAGATGCGCAAAATTCGATAAAGGATAAGTTGAATGACATACTGAAGTCATCGAAGTACCAGAAATTTATGCAGGAGGCAATAGTGACAATAAGGGGTGACAGATATGTTATTCCGGTAAAAAATGAACACAGGAATGAAATTCCCGGATTGGTGCACGATTCATCCTCCAGTGGAGCGACTCTATTTATAGAACCAATGGCAGTAGTAGAAGCTAATAACAATATAAGGCAATTGAAAATAAAAGAACAGGTTGAAATTGAAAGGATATTATATGAACTAACTGCTGAAGTTTCAGAAATATTACCGGGCCTCCAATCAGATATTACTATTCTTGCCAGACTGGACTTCATATTTGCCAAAGCAAAATTCAGTGTAGACTACAACTGTGTTTGCCCAAAGCTGAATGATAATAAAAGGACAGTTATTAAAAAGGGGCGTCATCCTCTTCTGGACAAGAGAAATGTTGTTCCAATTGATTTTTGGATTGGAGATGGATTTGACACCTTGGTAGTTACAGGACCGAATACGGGAGGAAAAACTGTCACCCTAAAGACTGTAGGATTATTTACGCTTATGACTCAAGCCGGTCTTCATGTTCCGGCTAACGAGGGTACTGAGATCAGTATTTTTGAAAATGTTTTTGCTGACATAGGTGATGAACAGAGTATAGAGCAGAGTTTAAGCACATTTTCCTCACATATGAAGAATATTGTAAATATTCTTAAAAACGCTGATAACAAGTCAATGGTTTTATTTGATGAACTTGGTGCAGGTACGGATCCTACGGAAGGCGCTGCTCTTGCAATGTCAATACTTGAGTGTCTGCATCAGATGGGAGCTGTGACTGTTGCAACCACCCACTACAGTGAACTGAAGATTTATGCAGTATCGACTAAAGGGGTTGAGAATGCCTGTTGTGAGTTTGATGTAGAGACATTAAAACCCACATATAAGCTTTTGATAGGTATACCGGGCAAAAGTAATGCTTTTGCAATCTCCAAAAGACTTGGGTTGACGGAAGATATTATTGAAAGGGCGAAAGAGTTTCTCACACAGGAAGATATTAAGTTCGAAGATATGCTGTTAAGCATAGAAAAAAATAGAAGCGAATCTGAGAAGGAAAGAGAAAAAGCCCAGATATACAGGATTGAGATAGAAAAGATGAAGGGTGAAATAGAGGAACAGAATAGAAGAATAAACGCACAGAAAGATAAAATATTAAGAGAAGCAAAGGAAGAGGCAAGGAGAATACTGCTTGAAGCGAAGCAGGAAGCTACTGACGTATTGACGGAAATGAGAAAAATGGAAGCAGACAGAGAAGCTGCTCAAAGGGAAAGAGAGGCTGAGGAGCTAAAAGCAAGACTTAAAAGCAAGTTGAATAGAATTGAGGATTCACTTGCCGAGTCACTTATGCCAAAGCAGGGATATGTAAAACCTCCAAAAAATCTGAAGCCCGGAGACAGCATTCTTATTGTAAACCTTAATCAGAAAGGAACAGTGGTTAATCCGCCAAATGCAGAAGGCGAGGTATTGGTTCAGGCCGGTATTATGAAAATTAATGTTCATATCACCAATCTTAAGTTGGTTGACGAGCAAAAAATTGAAACACATAAAAGTGGAATGGGGAAGATAGGAGTATCAAAGTCAAAAAGTGTATCTATGGAAGTTGACCTAAGAGGCTTGAATCTGGATGAAGCTGTCGAGGTTGTAGATAAATACCTTGATGACGCAAGTATTGCAGGATTACACGAGGTTACAATAATACACGGGAAGGGAACCGGTGTGCTGCGGAACGGCATACATCAGTTCCTGAGACTAAACCATCATGTTGGGAATTTCAGGTTGGGAAAGTATGGTGAAGGTGAGACAGGTGTGACCATAGTGGAGTTGAAATAGTCTAAACAGTTGCCATGCAGTTGACAATACTTCACCCATAATTTAGAATGTTAATACGAGAAGGGCCATCATTTGCCGGATGAATTGCTTATGGCCTAAAAAGGGAAGTATATCCGGCAGCATTCGTGTATGGGGTGCAGGCAATTTTTCTTATGTATGTAAGTATAAATTTTGGTTTAGAGTAATTAAAGGAGAGTTTTTGTGGAAAAAATTAGAGAAGATTTAAGAAATGTAGCAATAATCGCACACGTAGACCATGGCAAAACAACATTGGTAGATGGTATGCTGAGACAGAGCGGTATATTCAGAGAAAATGAAATGGTACAGGAAAGAGTAATGGACTCGAATGACCTTGAGAGGGAAAGAGGAATTACCATTCTCGCAAAGAATACTGCAGTCAACTATAAAGGGATAAAGATAAATATTGTAGATACCCCGGGTCATGCAGACTTTGGTGGAGAAGTTGAACGCGTCCTAAAAATGGTAGATGGTGTTTTGTTGCTGGTAGATGCCTTTGAAGGACCAATGCCTCAGACCAGGTTTGTTCTAAAAAAAGCTTTGGAACTTAATTTGAAGCCTATAGTAGTTGTAAACAAAATTGACAGACCTGAAGCAAGGCCTGACGAGGTTGTAGATGATGTTCTAGAACTGTTTATCGAGCTCGGTGCAGATGATGATCAGTTGGAGTTTCCTGTGATATATGCTTCTTCAAGGGAAGGTTTTGCTGTCTGTGACCTTTACGGTGAGAGAGTGGATCTGAAACCTTTGTTTGAAACCATAATCGAAAAGGTACCTGCGCCTAAGGGCTATATTGATAAACCACTCCAGTTGCTTGTGTCAAGTATAGATTACGACGATTATGTAGGACGTATTGCTGTTGGACGTGTTGAGAGGGGTACAGTAAAGTCGGGACAGCAGGCTGTCATATGTAGAAAAGACGGTTCCCTGCAAAATATCAGAATCAGCAAGCTTTATACAATTGAGGGGCTTAAAAGAATAGATGCTGCAGAGGCAGCACTGGGAGATATCGTATCAGTGTCGGGTGTCGGAGATATTACCATAGGTGAGACGATTTGTGATACTGATACTCCGGAACCATTGCCTTTTATCGATATAGACGAGCCTACAATATCAATGAATTTCATTGTAAACAACAGTCCTTTTGCTGGACGTGAGGGTACTTTTGTTACTTCAAGACATCTTAGGGACAGGCTGTATAAAGAACTGGAGACAAATGTAAGCTTGAGGGTTGAGGAAACCGATTCTGCCGATTCTTTTAAGGTATCAGGAAGAGGCGAATTGCATCTATCAATACTTATAGAAACCATGAGAAGGCAAGGATATGAATTCCAGGTTTCAAAACCTACGGTTATATTGAAGGAAATAGATGGCGAAACTTATGAACCTATAGAGTATTTGACTATAGATGTACCGGAAGATTTTATGGGCGTAGTTATGGAAAAGCTAGGGTCAAGGAAAGCAGAAATGGTTAATATGCATTCAGCAAACCAGGGCTATATGCGCCTGGAGTTCAAAATACCTGCAAGGGGTCTTATAGGTTACCGGTCAGAGTTTTTGACGGATACAAAAGGAAATGGTATAATGAATCATATATTCCATGGATTTGAGCCTTTCAGAGGTGAAATATCCGGAAGGCAGAGGGGAGCAATGACGGCCTGGGAAGAAGGAGAAGCTGTAACTTACGGCTTGTATAATGCCCAGGAAAGGGGAACACTATTTATTAGCTCCGGTGCCAAAGTATATGAGGGAATGATAGTAGGAGAAAATTCACGAACTGAAGATATAGTGGTAAACGTATGCAAGAAAAAACATGTCACAAACATGCGTGCTTCAGGCTCAGACGAGGCTCTGAGGTTAACTCCTCCAAGAGTAATGAGCCTGGAACAGTCTTTGGAGTTTATTGCTGATGATGAGCTTGTAGAGATCACACCAAAGACCATAAGACTCAGGAAAAAAATATTAGATACGGAATTAAGAGCTAAGCAGGAATCAAAAGCTCGTAAATCAAATTAATCTTTCTGATTGTAATTTTATATAAAGCTGTAATATCTACTTTTAGATTTACAGCTTTATTATAAAAAATTTAGTCAAAAAATCTTAATTGACATTGTCAATTGATTTTGGTGGTGCGTGCATGAGCGATTTAAGGGAAAGAATTGAAAAGAAGAGACAAGTAAAGCGGAAGAAAGCATTATTCAGGTTGTCTGTTTTTGCTGTAATCGTCCTCTTAACAATTATTTGTAGTGTTGTGTCCTACAAGTATGTTATTAAGAACACGGGCGATAGCGAAAAGGAAACTACCATAACTATTGAACACGGAAAAGAAATAGAAGTCAAGATTCCTTTGGGTGCGGGACCTGCTTCAATAGCAGAAATACTGAAAAAAGAAGGTATAATAAGCCACCCAAGAATTTTTAAACTTATTTCTAAGATAAACGGATACGATAGTACATATAAATCGGGAACTCATGTGTTAAGCAAAGACTTAAGTTATACGGAAATAATGCGGGTATTGTCCAGCAAACCTACTGATAATACCAGTGTAAAAGCTACCATTCCTGAAGGGCTGACCCTTGATGAAATTATCAATAAGCTGAATAAGGATGCAGAAAAACAAAAAAAGCCAAAATTGGTGGACAAGGATAGATTTAAGAATCTTGTAGAAAACGGAAAATTCGATTACAAGTTTATTAAAGATATACCTCAAGGAAGAGAATTCAGGCTCCAGGGCTACCTGTTCCCGGAAACTTATTTCTTTGATTCCGACGGTAAAGAAGAAGAAGTAATAAATAAAATGCTGGGGCAATTTGATAAGATATTTAGCGAGGAATACCTTAAAAGAGCCAAGGAACTAAATATGACAGTGGACCAGATCATTACACTTGCATCACTTATTGAAAGGGAATCAAGTGTCAAGGATGAACGTCCTAAAATAGCAGCAGTTTTTTATAACAGGTTGAAAAGCAAGGATGCATCACTCAGGAGATTGCAGTCATGTGCTTCAGTGCAATACATACTTTTGAAAACAACAGGTAAAACCAAAACAAGGTTGTTTAATGAGGATACAAAGATTGATGATCCTTATAATACATATTTACACGAAGGCTTGCCTCCGGGACCTATTTGCAGTCCGGGGGAAGATGCAATAAATGCAGCGCTTTATCCTGAAGAGAATGATTATTTGTATTTTGTTGCAAAGGAAGACGGAACAGGCGGGCATTACTTTTCCAGAACTTTTAAGGAACATCTTAGTGCACAAGCAAAAGCACAAAAAAATATAAAAGATTAATCGAATTGTGAGGTAAGAGAGACATTTGCATATAATGTTACTCACCTCACAATTTTTATGAACGAGGAAAAAAGATGATTTGTTATGAATACATAAATGATTATATCAGGAAAACAATAAAACGGAATGAAGGTATATTGGTTGAGTTGGAGGAGTTTGCAAAAGTAAATCATGTGCCTATCATACATCCGGAAGTAGCACGTCTGATATGTGTATTGGGCAAGATGCAGCAGCCGGAGAGGATACTGGAGGTAGGTACTGCAATCGGGTATTCTGCATTGCTGTTTTCTTCAATCTTAAAGCCTGGAGGAAAAATCGATACTATTGACAGATACGAGCTAATGACAGAACGGGCAAAAGAAAATATTAAGAGAGCAGGAAAAGCAGATATTATCAATATAATAGTCGGAGACGCGCTTGAAGTACTGAAATGCCTTGATAAGAAGTATGATATGATTTTTCTTGATGCAGCGAAGGGGCAATATGGGGAGTTTTTGCCTGAATGCTTAAGGATGCTGAACAAGGGTGGGCTTCTGATTTCGGATAATGTACTTTACAAGGGCATGATTGCAACTGATGAACTGGTAGTGAGAAGAAAGAAAACTATTGTAAAGCGTATGAGGGATTACCTCGATACCATATGTAATATGGACGAGCTGGAGACCAGCATTATACCTATAGGGGATGGAGTAGCGCTGTCGTATAAAAAAAGTTGATAGCAAATGAAAAGGATTAGAAATGAGTTGGAACGGAGAGCAAAGCACATGAGAAAAGTTGAACTGCTTGCACCTGCAGGCAATCTTGAGAAGCTTAAAATGGCTATTGAATATGGAGCGGATGCTGTGTATATAGGAGGAGAAGAATATGGATTGAGGGCCTCTGCAGATAACTTCAATCTTGAAGAAATGAAGGATGGAATCGAATATACACATTCAAAAGGTAAGAAGATTTATCTTACAATGAACATAATTCCGCATAATGAAGACTTAAGCGAAATGCCGGCATATGTCGAAAGTGTTTCAAAGCTGGGAATAGATGCTATAATCCTATCTGATCCGGGAGTATATTCCATTGTAAAGGAATGTGCACCGGAAATGGAGATACACCTTAGTACACAAGCCAATAATACAAACTGGAGAAGCGCCCGTTTTTGGCATGAGCATGGTGTGAGAAGGATAGTACTTGCAAGAGAACTCTCTTTTTCCGAAATAAAGGAAATTAGAGAGAAGACGGATAAGGCTCTGGAGCTTGAAATCTTTATCCATGGTGCAATGTGTATATCGTATTCGGGGAGATGCTTATTAAGCAATTACATGGCAAACCGCGACTCAAACCGGGGACAGTGTGCGCATCCATGCAGGTGGAAGTATCATCTCGTAGAGGAGAAGCGACCAGGGGAATATATGCCTGTTTTCGAAAACGAGAGGGGTACATTTATTTATAATTCAAAGGATTTGTGCCTTATAGAACATATTCCGGACATTATCGAATCTGGAGTTTACAGTCTTAAAATAGAGGGCAGGATGAAAAGCTCTTACTACGTAGCAACTATTGTGAGAGCTTACAGACAGGCAATAGATGAATACTACAACGATCCTGAAAAATACATTTTCAATCCGAAACTGCTTGAAGAAATATCAAAAGCAAGCCACAGGGAATACACCACAGGTTTTTACTTTAACAAACCTACAGGGCAGGACCAGATTTATCATACTAGTTCTTATATAAGGGAATATGATTTTGTTGGATTGGTTACTGCTTATGACAAAGTTACGGGAATGGCGACAATAGAACAGAGAAACAGGATGTATACTGGAGATGAGATTGAAGTAGTAAGACCCGGGGGAGGATATTTCGTACAAAATATCAAAACCATGAAAAATATTGAAGGTGAAGAAATAGAAGTGGCACCACATCCTCAAATGACAGTATTCATGCCTATGGATCAGGAAGTTGAGGAGTATACAATGCTTAGACGGAAGGGAAAGAATGGCTGACAGAACGTAGTTTTTGCTAAATTTATATAAATGAATAAAAAGCCGCTTTACATGGGGAAAATCTCTACATGGAAAGGGGTTTTTTTATGAGAAATAACAGGAAGATGTTTTTATTCCTAGGCATTTGCCTGATTTTTTTTGCATTGCTTCTAAGGCTGTTCTATATACAGGTTATAGATGGGTCAAGGCTTTCCAAGGCTGCATCTGCTCAGAGAATAACAAATTCAATTATACAGATACCACGTGGCAGAATAATTGACAAAAACGGTATTTCTTTTACTAACAGAAAAAAGAAAGTCTTGATTATTATAAAACCCTTGTATCTAAATGGAAATGAGGAGGATATAAAGAAAATCTGCGGAATTCTTGGCGAGGACTTTAATACAACCAGAAGACTGATAGAGATTAAGAAGGAACCTATAGTTATTCAGGCTGATGAAGAAAAAAAGAAGAAGATACTGGACGAAAAAATCAATGGCGTATCAGCTATTAATTATTTAGAGCGGTATGATGAAGAATCATTGGCAAAGCATATACTTGGATATCTCAACAGTATCGATAAAACTGGACAATCAGGACTGGAAAAGTTTTATGAAAGTGCGTTGAAGTTTGATTGTAAGAATACAGTAGGTGTTATTACCGATGCAAGAAATAACCTGCTTGAGGGGCTTGGATACAGAATTATGGCAGACCCCTACAAGGGTAAGAAACTAAACCTTAAGCTGACTCTTGACTACCATATACAAAAAATAGTCGAAGAGGTAATGGAGAAAAATAGTGTCAAGGGTGCTGTTGTAGTAGAGGATGTTTATACTGGTGATATTGTTGCAATAGCCAGTAAGCCGGATTATGACCAGAACAGTGTAGGAGAGTATCTGAACAGTCCAGGAAAGGAACTTTTTAATAAAGCTACAGCGGCATATAATATGGGCTCAATATTTAAAATAATAGATACGGCAAAAGCACTGGAAACGGAACTATATTTGAATCCGCATTATTTTTGTCCAGGTTTTATCAGAATAGGTAACAAGACATTTAAATGCCATAAGCAGGGCGGTCATGGCTGGGTTGACCTTAAAAGAGCCTTTGCCTTATCTTGTAATACATATTTTATTGATTTAGGAATAAGAGCCGGACACAGCGGGATTATTGATATGGCAAAAAAGTTTGGATTGGGAGAGATAACGGGGGTAAAGGAACAGGGAGTTTCTGAAGCAACAGGGAGATTGCCTGAGACAGACACTTCCTTTACAAGGGGTGATACTGCCAATATCTCAATAGGACAGGGTGAGGTGATGGTAACACCGCTGCAGGTAGTTGATTTGATCGCTACGGTTGCTAATGGTGGGATTAAGAATAGAATCAACATAGTTGATTCTGTAATAGATGATGACGGGAATAAAGTCAGGGAAGTACGAAATACCAGAGGCACTAGAATCATATCCAAGGAAACTTCTGATGCTATAAAGGAAATGATGATTGAAGTGGTATTATCGGGTACTGGAAGTAAAGCAAATATGGAGGATTACGGTGGGGCAGGGGGGAAAACCGGCAGTGCTGAGACCGGACAGTTATTAGACGGTGAAAAGGTTATTCAGGCTTGGTTTGCAGGCTTTTTTCCTAAAGTTAACCCTAAATACTCTATCGCTGTTTTTGTAGAGAATGGAAGGATGGGAAATGAGGCAGCAGCCCCAATTTTCAGGGAAATTGCTGTAGAGATTGTGAAAAAAGGATATTAAAATTTTAAATAAGCCAGCAATATTCGTTTTATACACTTACCATATTTTCAGCCAGAGGAATATGAAATTTTACTTATTATTCACTAAATAAATACTAGATATTTCGTTTTTATGCAAAAGTGAGTCCGCTTATTGAAGGATTTCTATAAAAGTAGTAGAATAATATATCAATGTAAAAAAATAACAAATTTACCAAATTAGTTACATATAGGGGGGTATTGTTTATGGCTGAAATTAATTTTGATATTAAAGATATATTGGAAATTATATTTAAAAACACTATGAAAAGTACAAGGATTTTTGCTGATACTTATCTTTGCAAAGACATCTCGATACTTTATAAATGGAAGAGTAAAAAATTGAAGCCATCGAAGGATGACTTAACTAAAATCGTGGAATTTACGACTCAGGAAACTAATGAATCCCAACGCAAGATAATAAGAGATAAAATTGAAATCCTTTTAAAGAATTCTTTACTAAAAGAGGATATAAAAAATGCTGCAATTAATAATGAAAACCTAGGGGAATTCTTATCAGAAGTACTGACCATTTCTGTTTTACTAAATGATAATAAAGATGAATTTGTTCAGAAAGAAATAATTGAAACGGAAAAGGGTAATGAATTAACAGAAAGATTTGTGGAAAAAGACAATGCAGAGCTAAATACGAGTATTGATAAAAATGTAGTCCCTAGGAATAGTAAATCACACTTTTTTTTGCACAACTATAAATATTTATGTCTCATTTCCTTGTTTTTTATTGTTCTTACAATAGGTAGTTTTGCGTATTCAGGAACCAGACCACCTTTACTCACTACAGCAGATTTCAGTATAGTATATGATGGGAGTAATGTTACAGACCAGACGCTACATAATCAGGTGAATAACTTACCATATTCTATAACATGTACAGCTTCTTCAGCAAATGCAAGAGAATATGATTGGTATGTCAAATCTCCAGATCAGACTGAATACATATGGTTTGCCAATACTAAGGCTGTTACCCGCCAAATAAACCAGTACGGTACTGTCTTTATAAAGCTTGTTGTTGATGGCGATTTTTCAAATAATAAAGTACATACCATTACTAATACTGAACCTGCTCCTGTAAAGACAGATTTCATTGTAAAATATAATGATAATAACTTTACCGATGGAAAGATTACTGCGTCACTATTCAGATTGCCCTATACCATAACCTGTAAGAATTCTTCACCGGATGCAAAAAAATATGACTGGTATATCAAGGTGCCAGGAGAATCACAGTATGTTTGGTTTGCAAATACTAAGGATGCAACTGCTAATATCTGGAGGTATGGTACCACATATTTCAAGCTTATAATAAACAGCATGGATTCAAATACCAGCATACATACTGTGACTGCTAATTCACCTGCTCCTACCCAGACGAATTTTTGCATAGAGTACTGTGACAGTGATATTACCGATGGAGTAATTTCCAAGCCTGTACCCAAGCTACCCTACACAGTAAGCTGCAAGAATTCTTCAAAAAACGCAAGAAAACATGACTGGTATATAAAAACTCAGAATGACTCTGACTATATTTGGTTTGCAGATACGAAGGATACAACACTGGAAATCTGGAGATTTGGCATTACGTACATTAAGCTTATAGTTAATGCCGGAGATGCAGACTCAAATACCTGCATACATACTGTAAATGCGCCGGCTCCGGCTGTCATTCCACCAGAGTTATCATCTACTGTGATAACTAATCCGGGTGATGGTGCGATTATCCATAATGAAGGTGTTACAGTAAGGTGGGACAGTGTGCTTAAAGCAGAATACTATAAGTTTGCACTGAGGGATTTGACCACGGATGAAAAGCTTATTTCCCAAGACTTCATCAGTGGTACGAGCTATATAGTACCGTCTTCCTTCTTAAAGAAAGGACATAGCTATAGGATAGCTATAGGAGCGTTTGCTTCAAAACATACTGAATCCTGGACCGAATCACATTTCAGTATCAAATGAAAAGTATCAGTATGTAAACCCTCTATTTCTTCTATATTGTGTTTTAGAATGATTAGCAATAGTCTAATTTTTTACTCTTTTCTGCAGCTTGTTAGCAGTATAGTAAAATATACCAAAACGGACACTAAAAAAGTTTTATACTTTGTTCTGTACTGGCACATATTCAAATACCTGTTCATATACTTATAAGGTAGCCTGTTTTTAGGGGGTGCCTTATTTGCTTCCAGATATTTTTACAGCAATACTAGGAGCTATAAATAATATTTTTTTCCTATGTGGCTATGTCTCAAACCCGAATTCCTTCCCGCATCCTTTGTCGCCTGAAGATGAACAAAGGTATATAGAAATGTACAAAAACGGCAATGAGGAAGCAAGAAATGTACTGATAGAAAGAAATCTCAGACTTGTCGCACATATTGTAAAAAAATACAATTCATATGGTAGTGATTGTGATGACCTGATTTCTATAGGTACAATAGGTTTAATAAAAGCTATTTCCACATTTGATCAGCTCAAAGGTACAAGATTGGCAACTTATGCTGCCAGATGTATTGAAAATGAGATATTGATGCAAATCAGATCAACCAAAAAGATACAAAATGAGGTTTCACTGCAGGATCCCATCGGGATAGACCGCGAAGGTAATGAAATTACACTTATAGACGTAATGGGAAACGAGGCTGAGTCTGTTATAGATGAAGTTGAGTTAAAAATGCAGGTGCGGAGGTTATACAATAAAATGCGGGCAGTTTTGAAAAAGAGGGAGAAAACAGTGCTGGAGCTCAGATATGGCTTACTCAACGGAAGTAGTAAAACCCAGAGAGAAATTGCCAAGATGCTGGGTATTTCTAGATCCTATGTATCCAGGATAGAAAAAAAAGCAATAAAAAAGCTGAGTAAAGAACTAAAGCCTGAAAGCTGTCACCAGTGAAAAAAATATCTAAAACAGTAAAATTAAGTGAAGCTGAAAGAAGCACTTCTTGATGATATAGGATATGACATATCATTTTTGAGGTGCTTTGTTTTTGGAGATTAATACGATATTTCCGGACTATATCCATATATGGCCGGGATTTTATCTTTAAGGGTTGAATTATGTAATAACAACTTGACAGAACATGTATATTAGTGTTATATTAATGGAAAAATGGCACAATATAGAAGATTAGACAATATATATACTTAAAGCACGGTTTGTTAAAATATGATTTAAATTCTAATAATTTCTACAATTTTATTTCATTCTCTAAAATAATTCCTATTAAGAATTCCAACACTTCATCCAGTCATTAAATCATGTTTTTCCATTGAAATTTGACAATTACTAAGACTTGATCAGACAGGTGTATTTTGTTAACATATTTAGTTTTTGTTTGATTTTAGGTTAAGCAATTGACTATTTTTATTTTCTCCATATAAGTAATACAGAAATCCTGGAAAGCAGAGGTAACAATATTCATTCACATACAGGCTGAGAGTAGGACAGCTAAGTTTAATTCATTTATTATATGTAAAACTATTACAATTATGGATAAAAAACGGTTTTAATATACATTGAGTGAGGTAGCTGAGGGAGTCAGTAAACCTGGAAAAACTTGAGACTGCGGCAAAAATACGCATAAAAATGTGTAAATCTAAAAGAAGGCTGCTTTAAAAAGGAATAAGTTATTTGAAAAGATATTGCATTTGAAATTCAAATGCTAAATATATCAAATAAAAGCGGAGGGATAAAGATGAGTTTTGATCAGTTTTCGCAGAATATATTTCTGACAAGTGGGGAATTTGAAGAGGAGAGAAAGTACTGGAATGAAAAGCTTAAGGGCGAAATTACTATGAGTGCTTTTCCTGCATCTTCATATGCTACAGAGGAACATGAAACTAAAAAAGCGTATGTGTACAGTAATATCAGTACCAGCACATCTGAAAAGCTTGTTTCAATGACAAGGAACTCCCATTATGGAATGTATATGTTTTTATTGGCTGCTTTTGAGTATTTGCTTTACAGGTATACCGGAAACGAGGATATTGTTGTAGGAATGCCTGCATTTAAAAGTGATACAGAAGCAACTTCAACAAAAAATATCCTTTTACTAAGAAGCATTGTGGACGGAAAAGCTGCTTTCAAGGATTTTCTTCTGGAAATAAAAAAGACTGTAACTGAAGCTGACCGATATTCAAATTTTCCTTACAGCAAGATTTCAGGGTTAATAAACCCGGAAAGAGGGAATGAGTCTAATCCGTATGTAAAAACTATGGTATTGATGGAAGAAATTCATGATACTAATATGCTGGAGGATACAGATACTGATCTGATTTTTTCCTTTTCGGTAAAAGAAAAGCTGGTGAAGCTAAATATGGAATATAATCCTGCATTGTATGGAAGAAATATGATGCAGCAGATAATAGAGCAATTTTCAAATATACTGGATACAGTGACACAAGATCCGAAAATCAATTTGGCAGACATAAATATCCTTTCTGAAAAAGACAGCCATCGTATTCTATATGAATTGAACAATACACAGGCCAGTTATCCGGAAGAAAAAACCATTCACCTGCTGTTTGAGGAGCAAGCCGGAAGAAAGCCTGACAATACTGCTGTGATATTCCGGGATGATAAGATACTATATAAAGAACTGAATGAGAAATCCAACCAGTTGGCGCGGAAATTAAGGGAACATGGAGCGTGTCCTGACAAAGTAATTGCTATCATGGCAGAACGGTCAATTGAAATGATTATAGGAATGCTGGCCGTTTTGAAGGCAGGAGGAGCATATCTGCCAATAGACCCTGATTACCCTGAAGAAAGAATAAGCTATATGCTTGAGGATAGCGGAACCGAAATCCTGTTGACATATAATACAAACAATGCCGTACAATTGGCATTAGGCAGTGATAAAAATATCAAGGTTATTGATCTTTGTGAAGAGTCTCTGTTTAGCGGGGATTGCTCCAATCTTTCGGCTGTAAATAAGCCAACGGATCTGGCATACATAATATACACCTCCGGTACTACAGGTAAATCAAAGGGAGTAATGATAGAACACAGGAATGTGGTCAGACTAATGTTTAATGATAAAATGCAGTTTGATTTCAGTGATACTGATGTGTGGACAATGTTTCATTCATTCTGTTTTGATTTTTCTGTTTGGGAGATATATGGAGCTTTGCTGTACGGAGGAAAGCTGGTAATTGTTTCAAAACAATCTGCACAAGATCCTGGGGAGTATTTAAGACTTTTGAAAAAGAACACAGTGACAATTTTGAATCAGACTCCTACTGCATTTTACAGTCTGATGAACGAGGAACTTAAGTCTGATGATCAAAGCCTTGCAATCAGGTACGTGGTATTCGGCGGAGAGGCACTGCATCCGCTTATGCTGAAAAAATGGCGAGAAAAGTATCCCGAAACAAAACTTATAAACATGTATGGAATCACAGAGACAACAGTACATGTCACATATAAGGAAATTTCGGAAAAGGAGATAGAAATGGGTATAAGCAATATCGGAAAACCCATTCCTACCCTTACAGTGTACATAATGGACAAGCATCTGAGACTCCTGCCTGTAGGTGCTATTGGAGAATTATGTGTGGGAGGAGACGGTGTAGGGCGTGGATATCTGAACAGGCCGGAACTCACAAAAGAGCGTTTTGTAGAGAATCCGTACAAAAAGGGAGAACGGCTTTATCGGTCGGGAGACCTTGCGAAGCTGCTGCCGGATGGGGATATGGAGTATTACGGTAGAATAGACCATCAGGTAAAAATAAGAGGCCATAGAATTGAGTTGGGGGAGATAGAATCTGTTATACTAAAGTATGGCCCGGTTCAGGAAGCAGTAGCTGTTGTAGGAGAAGATACAAATAAGAATAAATATATTTGTCTATACTATGTTTCCATGGAAAGTTTATCCGTTTCTGAGCTCAGAGGCTATCTGGCCGGAAAACTTCCGGGGTATATGATTCCGGCTTATTTTGTACATATGGATAAAATACCTGTAACTTCCAATAATAAAGTTGACAGAAAATCTCTGCCAAAACCCGAGAGTTGTATCTGTGCAGAAGTAGAGTATGAGGCTCCAAGGAATGAGATTGAAGAAAAATTACTGGATATATGGAGAGAAGTATTGGAAATAGGGGATACAGGTATAAATGGTAATTTCTTTAACCTGGGCGGAGATTCCATAAAAGCTATAAGCCTAATCAATAAGGTTAACAGAGGTTTGGGTACAAGCATACTTATTAAGGATATATACATGAACCAGACGATTAAGGAACTGGGGGAATTTATAAAAACTACTGACTGGCAGGTGAGAGAAGATAATCTGGGAATCGGTCTGTCAGCTATTGAGGAGATTAAAAATAAAGTATTGGAAAATGAAAAGCAGGTAAGCAAACTGCCAGAAGGTTATGAGGATTTTTACCCTCTAAGTCCAATTCAGCAGGGAATGGTTTTCTTTACAAGGCTGATGCCTGAAGAACCTATTTATCACGATCAATTCCCATATCTTATAAAATTCGGGAATTTAGATTTACGTGTTTTTAATGCTGCTGTGAGGATACTGGCTGATAAGCATCAGATACTTAGAACAACCTTCGATCTTGAAAATTTTAGTGAGCCTTTGCAGATCGTACATAGTGTAGACAGTGGCATAATACCTGAAATAAAGATAGACGATATTTCATATTTGAGTAATAAGGATCAGGAAAAAAAGATAAGTCAATATATGGAGGACGAGCTGAAAGATAAGTTCAGATTTGATAATGACCTGCTGTGGAGGTTGCGTATATTCAGATTGGATGAAACAAATTACTGTATGATACTATCTTGCCAGCATGCCATCCTTGACGGCTGGAGTGTTGCAAGTCTTATGAGCGAATTACTTGAAATCTTTAACAGGCTTGTAAAGGGAGATAAATATGAAAATCAAAAACTCATGAGTTCATACAAGGATTATGTAGCTATGTGCATAAGCCGTAAGGCTTCAGAGAGGGTCAGGGATTACTGGAAGAATATATTGAAAGGTTATACACGCAACAAGCTTCCGTTCAATTTTGCAGGTAAAAAGATAAGAAGTTTAACGGGCAGCAGAATACTATCTGCTGACCTGAATCCTGAATTATTGAAAACACTGGAAAGAAAAGCGAAAGAATACAACTGCACAGTAAAGGATATATGTCTGGCGGCGCATGTTTACCTGCTTGGGTTGATAAGCTCGGAGAGTGACATCATTACCGGTGTTGTTACACATGACAGGCCGACTATTGAGGATAGCGAGAAAATCCTCGGGTGTTTTCTGAATACCATGCCACTAAGGATAAAAGTTGAAAACGTAGTTAATAAGTACGGAATAATTGATACGGTAAAAAAATCGCTGAGGGAAATGAAAGCAAACGAACTTTTTCTTGCGGATATTGCTGGAATAATTGGGGAAAATGGTACTTCAGGAAATCCTATATTCGATACGCTGCATAATTTTACCGATTTCCATGTTTTGAAAAATGTAGAACAATCGGATATGGTAAAAGATTCTGACAGAAATATACAAATAAACTCAAACGAAATGACCAATACCCTGTTTGATCTGGAAGTTTCAAAAACTCTGGATTCGCTGTATCTTCAGATAAAGTATTCACAGAACTTCTTTCATGATGAAGATATGCAAATGGCATTTGACTTATATGTAAGGATTCTTGAAGAGTTTGGATATGGTAATGATGAATGCCTTAGAAGTGAGAAACTGATTACACCAGAACAAATTAAAGAAATAGCGTATGACTTTAATGACACAAAGGTTGAGTATGCAAGGGAAAAAACCATGCACATGCTGTTTGAAGAGCAGGCCGCTAAAACTCCTGAAAATGTGGCATTGGTCATGGGAGATAAACAGCTCACTTACAGGGAATTAAATGAAAAAGCCAACCAGTTGGCAAGGGTATTACTGGAAAAAGGGGTAAAGAACGGGGAAAACATAGCCTTAATAACTCAACGCAGCTTCGAGATGATTATAGGTATGTTTGGAATCTTAAAATGCGGTTGTGCATATGTGCCTATAGACCCTGGATATCCTTTGGCAAGGCAAGAGTACATAGCCAAAAACTCCAAGGTAACTGCCGTAGTAGTAGACCGGGAATATGATATTAGTCATGAAAATGTGATAAAGATTAATTTTGAAGAAATGAGCAGATTCACTTGCAGCAACCTCGACATAAAAAAAGATTCAAGAGATTTAGCATATGTCATTTATACTTCAGGTTCTACGGGTATGCCAAAAGGTGTAATGATAGAGCACCACTCTGCAGTTAATCTGATTTCCTGGGTTAATAAAGAGTTTAGTGTAAACGAAAATGATTCTCTTTTATTTATTACATCCATGTGTTTTGATTTGTCTGTTTATGATATTTTCGGAATTCTGGCTTCCGGAGGCAGGGTTGTTATAGCAAAAAGGGAACAGGTGCAGAATCCTGACGAGCTAAAACAATTGCTGACTGAAAACAGGATAACATTCTGGGATTCCGTTCCGTCAACAATGAACTATCTTGTAAATTCCCTTGAAGGAAATAATGAAGATTATGTACAGGAGCAATTACGTCTGGTGTTTATGAGTGGTGACTGGATTCCTGTCCGTTTACCCGAGAAAATTAAGAGATATTTCCCCAATGCACGGCCCATATCGCTTGGGGGAGCTACTGAGGGAACGGTATGGTCAATATACTATCCGATTTTATATGTTGACAAGAATCAAACAAGCATACCATATGGCAAGCCGATAGACAACAACTATTTCTATATTCTGGATGATAATATGAATGTGGTACCCAGAGGTGTTGCGGGTGAACTATATATCGGCGGTGTTGGTGTTGCACGTGGGTATATGAATGATGAAGAAAGAACAAAAGCATCTTTTGTAAAGAACAAATTACTTGAATCTGAAATGATGTACAAGACAGGAGATTTGGGAAGGATGCTTCCTGATGGTAATATAGAGTTTCTAGGAAGAAAGGATCATCAGGTAAAAATAAGAGGGTTCAGAGTTGAACTGGGTGAGATTGAAAACCAGCTTTCTAAGCATATAAGCGTAAAAGAGTGTGTAGTGGTAGATAGGGCTGATACTCAGGGTACCAAGTATTTATGCGCTTACCTGGTGTCGGATAATGATTTGTCGGCTTCAGAATTAAAAGAATTCTTATCAGCCAGTTTACCGGATTATATGATTCCGACTCATTTTACCCTTATAGAAAAAATTCCGTTAACGGATAACGGTAAAATAGACAGAAAAGCATTACCCGAACCTGATGCATATATGAATACAGGTGTCAAATATGCAGCTCCAAGAAATGAAATAGAAACAAAGCTTGTAGATATCTGGCAAGAGGTACTGCATTTGGACAGAGTAGGGATAACTGACAGTTTTTCCGAACTTGGTGGAGATTCAATCCTTATTATAAAGCTGCAGGTTGAGATGGGTAAAAATGGCATGCCTATAAAGATTCAGGATATTTATCAGAATGAGACCATCGAAGAACTGGCTTTGTTTATTGCTAACAGGGAGCAGACTGATGCAAATATTGGAGATAGCAAAAAAAGTCAGGAAGTACGGGAGAAAGGCGGAGAACATAACACCAAACCCCTGCATTTGAAATCCAGGAATGCAAAAATAATCAGTAGCATTACAGAAAACACCGATAGTTATACTATGAAGGAACTAAGCTGTTTTTATAAACCATGGGCTATATTGTATGCTTCATATAAGCCGGAGTATTTCGACTTGTTCCTTTTCTACACAAGTTACTACAGTACATTTATGGCAGAAGGGTGGTTTACGGACATAAACGACCCTGATGCAGCATTTATTGATTTCGGTAATAAGTTATTAAGAGAAAAATTCGGCCTATATATAGAAACAGTGGAATTTAACGGTGAAGAGGATTTCCATAAAAATATTAAGGAAGAAATAGATAAGGGCACACGGATATTAATACCAGGAGACCAGTTTTATATAAATTACTATGAGGATTACAGGAAGAAGCACCACGGACATTATTTCATTATCAAGGGATACGATGCTGAAAGGGAAATATACTATATACTTGATAACATGCACGTTAGAGGAGGAACAAGTATAACGTATGAAAACTTCACAATGGATTTTTCCAAGATGTATGAAGTGGGTTGGAATTTCTTTACCTATCTTGTGCAAAAAGGGCAAAAGCCCAGCTTCTGGGCACTGAGACAATTAAAGAATACTGGTAGCTACGACTATATCAACCTTTTGGAGGAACACTGCAAATTCCTGAATAGGATTAATTCCGGAGAAACAGATATTGTTAAGCACCTTGAGCATGAAGCCTTAAAGAGCCTGGAGATGTTTGGGAATAATTATACTGTAGATGATATAGAGTTTTTAGTCAGGATACTAAACTTTAAATCAGTGTATTATGATTTATTGTTCAAATTCCTGAGAAGGGCAAAAGCAGCAGAAGAAAGTGTAGAAAAGCTGCAAGCTTTGAAAGGTTTGCTTAGTGAGAAATGGAATGATGTAAGGACTGCTATAATACAGAAGATAATAAGTGCAGACAGCAACTATGATGAAATAAAGGCATTAATAGAAAACTGTATAAGCAAAGAAAGGGAATTCAGGGATATTTATATTGAAATCATTTCGGCACTTAACCTGGAGAAATCTGCTAATAAAGCTGGCTGCAGCGATATCGAATTTGTCGAAAGAAACAGTAATAAGGCTCTTATCATAAGGGATGATAATAAAATTCAAATAATACATTCATCCGAAAACATATACAATACATGGGTTCTTCAGGATGCTGCCGCACAGTTGCTTGTATATACTCCCGATGACATCGGATTCAGCATCGAGGCCAGGGTCACTACTGATACTCCGACGGAAAGCTTTTTCAACAGCGGTATAGTCCTTAGAATGGAAGACGAGAGTAAATACTTTTATGGTAGCGAAAAAGGGATGATCATTGAAGTAATATGCCCTGAAATGGGGGACGACTACAGTGTCTATGCAAGAAGAGATTTGAATAAGGATTTGTATCTCAAAGTTGAAAGAACAAGCGAAGAGTATATTTTTTACTCAAAGCTTAACAGGTATGATAATTGGAGAGAGGAGTATACAATGAAGACAACCCAGAAAACCAGCAGTTTTGGTCTATTCTCAAGAACCTGGGACAGCATTAATCACAAAACTGAGTTCAGTGATATCAACATCTCCATAAAAAACAGCCGTGGCCTGTAGCAGTGTAGCAGTTAAGTTGCAATAATCAGAAATGGGTAAAAAAATGAGGATAGAGCTTTTCAAACAATGCAGCAAAAGCCTATCCTTATTTTATTTGTTGTTCTCATTTTTTGGCTTGGCTAATAAATCCTTGATCGTACGATTTTTGAGAACTCCGGATAGGATGTTTTTTGCCAAAAGAACCGTTATCGGTCCCAAAATCAAGCCTAAAATCCCGAACAACTGAAGTCCGGTATACATTGCAAGCAATGTCAGCAGAGGGTGTATCCCTATCTGTTGACTGAGTATCTTAGGCTCGATAGTTTGTCTTACTACCAGCACGATAACATACAAAATCAATATTGCTATTCCCGTTTTAATATTACCTGTTAATACCGAGTAAACAGACCAGGGTATAAGTACGCTTCCTACCCCTATTATAGGCAATGCATCTATAAAACTGGCCAAAAGCGCAATGATCAGAGGATGCTCTACTCCGATAATCAACAGACCGGTATAGAGTTCTACAAATGTAACAGTCATTAGGATTAACTGTGCCTTAACATAACCTAAAAGTGCAAAAAGCATACTGTTTTTTATATAAAGAAAATTGCTGATAACACTCTTAGGAAGTATTGATTCGAAAAAAACGTATATTTTATCCCTGTCGCTTAGAAAGAAATAGGTAGCTAAAATCGTTACAAGTATGAATACAACCAGACCCGGTATAAATGCCGCAGTGTTTAGAACCCCCGTAAGGAACGAATTTGTGGCTTTCATCAGATAAGTAGATAAATTGGAAGCAGCATTTCCGATGTACTGTGTAACCTCCCCAGGAAGATTAAGGTAGATGTCCGTACCTTTTTTTATTAAGTCATCCATATTCCTGTAGAAGTCATTAAAATATCCTGGCAGGGTTTCAGACAGGTTAACGATCTCAGCTATCAGTCTGGAAATAATAACTACTAAAATCAAGCCGAACATGCAAAGGACAAGAAATACTGAAACTGCTGATGCGGCCGGTCTGGAAAGTTTAAGCTTTTTTGAAAGCAAGCCTACGACAGGCTCGATAAGAATCGAAAACACAAAAGCAAGTATAAATGGAATAAGGTAAAAAAACAGTTTATATATAGTAAAAATTCCCAGAACCAATCCTGAAACAGTTACTACAACCTTGAGAATCTGTTTAGGAAATGAACCATTTTCAATACTCATAACTTATACTAATCCTCATTCAATATTGTGCTTTTCAAAACAAATAATTATTAAGAACAGTTTAATCCAAGGTATTCAAATCGTCAAGAACGATATGTAAATATGTGTAAATATATAACTGGAAAGATTTTTATTGATTCTATAAAATATTTTATAAAATTATGTAAAAATTATTGATAAAAAATATTCATTGTGTTATACTACATAGCGGAAAATACACACTCAGTCGGATTTGTGGAGAAGTTCCTGAAATGAGAAAATTACTCAAACCGGTACTCCATGAAAATGAAAGCTGAGGAGGTATAAACTATAGGAGGTATTTAAAATGTCAGTAATTTCAATGAAACAACTTTTAGAAGCAGGTGTTCATTTTGGTCACCAGACCAGGAGATGGAACCCAAAGATGGCCGAATATATCTTTACTGAAAGAAACGGCATCTACATTATCGATCTTCAAAAGACTGTAAAAAAAGTTGAAGAAGCTTATTACTTCATAAGAGAAGTAGCAATGAACGGTGAAGATGTACTTTTTATCGGTACAAAGAAACAGGCACAGGATGCTATTAAGGAAGAAGCTGAAAGAAGCGGTCAGTACTTTGTGAACGCCAGGTGGTTAGGTGGTATGCTCACCAACTTCAAGACTATCCAAAAGAGAATCAACAGACTAAATCAGTTGACTGATATGGAAAAGAACGGTGTATTTGATGTTCTTCCTAAAAAAGAAGTTATCAAGCTCAAAAAGGAAATGGAAGACCTCGAAAAGAATCTTGGCGGAATAAAGGCTATGAAGAGACTTCCCGGTGCAATGTTCATAGTAGATCCAAGAAAAGAAAGAAATGCAATATTAGAAGCAAGGAAACTGGGTATACCTGTTGTTGCTATTGTTGATACAAACTGTGATCCTGATGAAGTTGATTACGTAATTCCTGGTAACGATGATGCTATAAGAGCCGTAAAACTTATAGCTGCAAAGATCGCAGATGCGATCATTGAAGGAAGACAGGGCGAACAGTTGACAACTTCTGATGTTGAAGAAAATGGTGCTGAAGAAGCAGCAGAATAATTAATTCTTAATGGATTAGATTAATTAGGGGACACACCGAAAGTACAGATATCAGATGCAGAAAGCCAGATAACAGAGTAATAAATTCCTAGTAAGATTCTTTCTAGTTTCTGGTCTCTGCCCTTTGATTTTTATACTTATGGAATGTCCCTTTTTAAGAATAAACACATAAAGCTATAGAGTCGCTTTAATAAAAGTATAAGAATAGTAAGAAAGTAAATAATATGAATAATTCATGTTTGGAGGAGTTACGATGATTACTGCTGAAATGGTTAAACAACTACGTGAGAGAACAGGTGCAGGTATGATGGACTGCAAAAAGGCTCTAACCGAAGCAAACGGTAATACTGAAAAGGCAATAGAATTATTAAGAGAAAAGGGCCTTGCATCTGCAGCAAAAAAAGCTGGCAGAATAGCTGCGGAAGGTCTGGTTGATGCTTACATACATGGTGATGGAAGAATAGGTGTATTGGTAGAAATTAACATAGAAACAGATTTTGCTGCAAAAAATGAAGAATTCAAATCATTCGTAAGGGAAGTAGCAATGCAGATAGCTGCTGCGAAACCTGAATATGTAAGAAGAGAAGAAGTACCTGCAGAAATTATTGAAAAAGAAAGAGAAATACTTAAAGCTCAGGCGCTAAACGAAGGTAAACCTGAAAAAATTATTGAAAAGATGGTAGAAGGAAGAATAGAGAAATATTATAAAGAAGTTTGCTTATTGGAACAACCATTCATAAAAGATCCAGATAAGACAATTCAACAGCTTATGACTGAAAAAATTGCTTCGATTGGAGAAAATATCAATATAAGAAGGTTTGTAAGGTTTGAAAGAGGCGAAGGTCTTGCTAAAAAAGAAGAAAACTTTGCTGATGAAGTAATGAAGCAAATAAATGGTTAAAATATGATGAGGAACATATAATATATGTTCCTTTTTCATAGCAAGCAGGAAATTTTAACATACACTGGTAATGAACTTAATAAAAAGTATTTTATTAGCAATTCATGACCAATACTTTAATAAAATTTAGTCGGCATGCAGGATTTTAAAATCTGATGTAGAAAATATCTAAAAGGAGTGGGGGTAAACTTCAATGCAATTAAACGAAAAAACGCTCAAGTATAAACGAGTACTACTTAAAGTAAGCGGAGAAGCTCTTGCTGGAGATAAGGGACTTGGTTTGGATACGGATACAATCAACAACATTTCTGACAGGATATGCGAAGCCTACAACATGGGAGTAGAAATAGCCATAGTTGTCGGGGGCGGAAATTTCTGGAGGGGTAGAAGCGGCAAGGGTATGGATCGCACTACCGCTGACCATATGGGGATGTTGGCTACAGTCATTAATGCATTGGCACTACAGGATGCTCTTGAATCCAGGAATGTTCCTACTAGAGTTCAAACTGCCATAGAAATGAGACAGATTGCAGAACCTTATATCAGAAGGAAGGCTGTTAGACATCTTGAAAAAAGAAGAATTGTAATTTTCGCCTGCGGAACGGGAAACCCCTATTTTTCTACAGATACTACTTCTGCACTGAGGGCAGCAGAAATAGATGCAGAGGTTATTTTGCTCGCAAAAAAAGTTGATGGGGTATATGATAGTGATCCAAATTTAAACCCGGATGCAAAAAAATTCGATAGATTGACTTTTATAGATGTTTTGAATAAAGGTCTGGGTGTAATGGATTCAACAGCTGCGTCGTTGTGTATGGATAATAAAATACCTATTTTAGTATTCGGGCTGGATCAACCGGAAAATATTATAAAAGTTTTGCTCGGAGAGGAAATTGGTACTTCAATAACATAAATAAGGAGGAGTTTTATGAGTAAGGAAGCTTACAAGCCTACTGAAGAGAAGATGAAAAAGACAATTAACGTTTTAAAGGATGAATTGGCAGGACTAAGAGCTGGAAGGGCAAACCCTTCAATTCTTGATAAAGTGAACATAGATTATTACGGAGTACCAACACCTATAAATCAAATTGGAAATGTTTCCATACCTGAAGCCAGGGTGATACTGATTCAGCCCTGGGATATAAAGATACTAAAGGAAGTAGAAAAAGCCATTCAAAAATCCGATATCGGAATTAATCCATCAAATGACGGAAAAGTTATTAGGCTTGTATTCCCGCCTTTGACTGAGGAAAGAAGAAAAGAACTGACTAAGGTAGTTAAGAAATACGGTGAAGATGCAAAAGTGGCATTAAGGTCTATAAGAAGAGATGCTATCGAGCACTTTAAAGCTCAGAAGAAAAATGGTGAAATTACTGAAGATGATCTGAAGGATGCAGAAAAGGATATACAAGTAATTACTGATAAGTACATAACAGAAGTAGATAAGATTGTAGAATTAAAGGATAAGGAAATTCTGGAGGTTTAGGTGCCTTGAATCATATATCAGGCATCAGGCAAAGGGAATAAATATGAGTAGACCTGACGTTGTAGGATTTTTATTGGGGGATGCGATAAAAACTCTTGAAAACACTGGCATATCTATAAAAAGAATAAATGTAACTGCTCCTCCGAGAGAAAAATCCGATATATACGATGAATCATACAGGGTGGTTAGAACAAGTATGATAAGTGATAAGGAAATAGAGTTATTAGTATGCAAACCTCTCTAGTATTCTAGAGAGGTTTTATACTGGTTGTCCTTATGTCCCGTGCTGAATTAACATTGATGGGTAAAAGAAAAGTATATGCACAAAATTCAAATCTGTTGTTTTTTTATAGAGACTCCTATATTATAATATATGATTGATACAATTATTAAAAAGAAAATGTTACACGTGAGGGTTTTCGGAGGAACTGATGTTTAATTTTTCCAGATTTAAGAAAACAAGTTATGAGATAGATAAGAACAATCTTCCGGTTCATATTGCCATAATAATGGACGGAAACGGACGTTGGGCAAAACGCAGGGGATTGTCCAGAAGTTTGGGCCATAGGGAAGGATCTAACGTCTTAAAGAGGATAACAGAGTTTTGCAGTGACCTGGGAATTAAGTATCTTACTGTATATGCATTCTCAACAGAAAACTGGAAACGACCCAAAAGTGAAGTTGACAAGTTGATGGATCTTTTGCTTGAATATTTAAAAAAGGCTGAAGATGAGCTTTCGGGAAAGAATATCAGGATTAAAGTGATAGGTGACAAAAAAGGACTTCCACTGGAGATTCAAAAACAGGTTGAAAGGGTAGAAAAATTTTCACGGGAAAACACAGGATTGTGTCTGAATATGGCACTAAACTATGGAAGCAGGAATGAAATTATTAATGCAGCAAAATTATTGATAAAGGACTGCAATGATGGAAAAATAAAAGTTGATGATATAGATGAGAATCTATTTTCAGACAGACTTTACACTACCGGGATACCTGACCCTGATTTGCTGATAAGGCCTAGTGGAGAACAAAGAATAAGTAACTTTCTTCTCTGGCAGGCAGCTTATACTGAGTTCTGGTATTCAAACGTAATGTGGCCTGATTTTAAAAAAGAGCATTTACTGGAAGCAATAAGAGACTATCAAAATAGAAACAGACGGTTTGGAGGAATTTAATTGCATAAGACTAGAATAATCAGCGGGGGTATTGGTTTTATTCTATTGGTTGCTGTAATTTTAGCTGGGAGTATGGCTTTTACTGCTGCAATAACCCTTTTGTCTCTGATAGGCATGTTTGAGTTTTACAATGCAGTTTCCAAAGGAGGCTATAAACCGGTAAGGATTATCGGCTATATATCATGCCTGGTTATTTTCATTGTGGGATTGCAAGCCGGGGAAAATAATTTGAGCTTCCTATTCAATATTGAGTATATTACATTCGGATTGTTTGCTATGATATGTATTTTGTTTTCCTATGTCGTGTTTACTGAAAACAAGGTCAATATCAATGACATATCTTTAACCTTTTTTGGTATATTTTATGTAGTATTCCTGTTTTCATTTGTAGTTCTTACCAGAAATATGGAAGCAGGGCAGTACTATATATGGCTTGTCTTTATTGGTGCTTTTGCAACGGATACATTTGCTTATATTTTCGGAAACTTAATAGGTAAAACAAAAATACTTCCTGTTATAAGCCCGAAAAAATCGCTGGAAGGGTCAATAGGTGGAATTGTAGGCTGTGTTTTGCTTATGTTAATATATGGTTTGATTATTGATAGTATGGGATGGGTAAAAGACTCAGTAGCTTTATACCACTTTATTGTTATAGGTATATTATGTGGAGTGATTTCACAAATTGGTGATTGGGCGGCTTCGGCAATTAAGAGATACATAGGAGTTAAGGACTATGGAAGGATAATGCCGGGTCACGGCGGCGTTCTGGACCGCTTTGACAGTATATTGTTTGTGGCACCGGTTATTTATTTTTACTTCAGCTTTTTCATAAGATAATAGCTGATATAACTTGTTTCAAGGAGTTAAGTATGGCAAAAAACATAGCAATTCTGGGATCAACAGGTTCGATAGGGGTACAGACTCTTGATGTTGCGAGAAATCTTGGTTTGAAAGTATCAGGCCTGTCAGCCAACTCAAATATTGATTTGCTGGAAAAGCAGTTGAGAGAGTTTAGTCCAAGGGTAGTGGCTGTTGGAAGTGAAAAACTTGCCGAAGAATTGAAAAAAAGAATTAGAGGCTATGACACCGAAGTTGTTTTTGGTGAAGATGGGTTTAAGAAGGTGGGCACTATAAATGAAGTGGATACTGTTGTATCTGCCGTCGTCGGTATAGCAGGACTCATCCCTACTTTGGAAGCTATAAGAGCCGGAAAAGATATTGCTTTGGCAAATAAGGAAACTCTTGTTACAGCCGGAGCTATTGTCATGTCTGAAGCAAAGAAACATAATGTCAGGATACTTCCTGTAGACAGCGAGCATTCAGCAATTTTTCAATGCCTTATGGGAAACAGGGCAGGGGATTTGGAGAAAATAGTATTGACTGCTTCCGGTGGACCTTTCAGAGGTAAAAAGAAAAATGAACTTAAAGCTGTAACTCCTGCACAGGCTCTGAAGCATCCTAACTGGAGCATGGGCAGCAAAATTTCAATAGATTCGGCGACTCTGATGAATAAAGGCTTGGAGGTTATAGAAGCAAAATGGCTTTTTGATCTGAACCTGAAGCAGATACAGGTTGTAATACATCCTCAGAGTATTATTCATTCCATGGTAGAGTATAAAGATGGGTCAATTATAGCACAGTTGGGTTCTCCGGATATGCGCATTCCAATACAATTTGCCCTTACATATCCAGGCAGGGCTGAAGGCGATTTTTCAAGACTTGATCTGCTGAAAGCAGGCAAATTCACATTTGAAGAGCCGGATTATGAAACTTTCGGAAGCTTGGAATACGCTTTTGAATCCCTGCGGATAGGCGGAACAATGCCGGTTGTGCTTAATGCTGCCAATGAAGTTGCAGTTAGCTTATTCTTAAATGGAAGAATTGGTTTTCTGGACATTTCACGGATTGTCGGGAGTGCAATGGGCAAACATATTGTGAATAATAACCCAAGCCTGAATGATATAATAGAAGTAGATATGTGGACGAGAGAAGAAATCAAACATCTAAGAATTTAGAATGAGGTATTAATATGAACATTTTTGTTGCTATTCTGGCTTTAAGCTTTTTGATAATTGTACATGAATTCGGGCATTTTATAGTTGCCAAGCTTTCAGGTATAAAGGTTCTTGAGTTTTCACTCTTTATGGGACCCAAGCTTTTCAGCTTAAAGAGAGGTGAAACCACTTATTCCATAAGAAGCATACCTTTAGGTGGGTACGTGAAAATGGAAGGTGAAGAACAGGAATCCAGCGATGACAGAGCATATAACAGGAAGCCTGTCTATATACGGGCAGCCGTTATTGCTGCAGGGCCTATAATGAATCTTATCGTAGCGGTTATATTCCTCACAATAATAACTTCAGTAGCAGGTTACAGGACTACCAACATAAGATATGTAGAAGAGAATTCTCCGGCATATAATGCAGGTATCCGGGAGGGTGACAGGGTATTGACATATAACGGTAAGAAAATACTGCATCCTATGGATGTTGAGCTTTTTAAATTTGGAAACAAGGGTAAGCCTGTGGGTATAGAGTTTGAAAGAAACGGTATCAAGCAAAAAGCAGAGATTACTCCGGAAATTTTTAAGGAAAACCGGTTTTTACTTGGGTTTAGTCCCATGTCTTATTATAATGATAAATCTAACATAGTAAGAGCAGACTCTGTTGACAGCAAAAACCAAAAGGTATTGTTCAGAAAGGGAGACAAAATAGTCAGACTAGGCAGTCAGGAAATATCAAGTGGCAGGGATATAAGAAAGTTCCTTGGACAGAATGGTGACAAACCCATCAATGTAGAAGTTATCCGCAATGGAAAAACAGAAACGTTTACTGTTATACCTACAAAAAGTAATGCACCTGAGCAGTATGAAATAGGTTTGGATTTCAGTGGGGAAAAGGGCAATATACTTAATTCCTTGAAACATTCCGCTATTTACAGTGTATCACTTTCGAGAAACATTTACTATTCTCTTGCATGGCTTGTGACAGGCAATGTATCCATGAAGCAGATGTCTGGTCCAGTAGGAATAGTATCCACTATAGGAGATATTGTTGAAATGAGTCCAACCCTGGCTGACAGGATATTAGGCTTGATGCAGATTACCGCTTTCATAAGTATCAACCTCGGCTTATTCAACCTTATACCTTTTCCTGCACTTGATGGAAGCAAGCTTGTGATACTTGCTATTGAAGGTATAAGGAGAAAGGCTATACCGCCTGAGCGCGAAGCATTTATTTCATTGATAGGACTTGCACTTTTGATAATGCTGATGATTTATGCTACCTATAATGATATAGTCCGTCTTGCGGGGGGCGGGTAAGATAATAAATATATTTGTTGAGAAAGGAAAATGCATTGAAAGAATATAGTTACATCAAACGCAGACCGACTAAAAGAATAAGAGCAGGCAGTTTGTATATAGGCGGTGATGCTCCGGTCACTATACAGTCAATGACAAATACCGATACTAGAGATGTCAAATCAACGGTTGAGCAGATAAAAAAGCTAGAAGAAGCAGGCTGTGAAATAATAAGGGTTGCGGTGCCGGATGCTGAAGCAGCAGAAGCTATAGGCGGAATAAAAAAATCAATCAGGATTCCTTTGGTAGCAGACATACATTTTGATTACCGTCTGGCCCTTTCCTCTATGAAAATGGGTGCAGACAAAATAAGGCTAAACCCGGGAAACATAGGGGACCGTGATAGGGTTATGAAGGTTGTTGAAATGGCTAAAGAGCGTCAAGTACCTATAAGGATTGGAGTTAACTCGGGCTCTATAGAAAAACACATACTTGAAAAGTATAGTGGGGTAACACCTGAAGGTATGGTAGAAAGTGCTCTTGGTCATGCAGCAATACTGGAGGAACTTGATTTTGACCAGATAGCTTTTTCCATAAAGGCTTCAAGCGTGCCAATGACGATAGCCGCCTACCGTCTTATGTCGGAGAAATCAAGATACCCTTTGCACATCGGTGTCACGGAAGCCGGTACTGTTTATAAGGGAACAATCAAATCTTCCGTAGGCTTAGGATGTCTGTTGGCTGAGGGAATAGGTGATACTTTACGGGTTTCATTAACCGGTGATCCGGTAGAGGAAATAAGAGCAGGAATAGAAATCTTGAAGGCACTCGGCCTGAAAAAGGGCGGTATAGAGTTTGTATCATGTCCTACATGCGGCAGATGCCAGGTTGATTTGATAGATATAGCTAACAAGGTAGAAGCAAGTGTTCAGATGCTGGAGAAAGATATAAAGGTTGCAGTTATGGGCTGTGCAGTAAATGGACCAGGAGAGGCAAGGGAAGCTGATATCGGTATAGCAGGTGGCAAGGGAGAAGTGCTGCTGTTCAAGAAAGGTGAAGCAGTCCGTAAAATACCGGAAGAAAGAGCAGTGGAAGAGTTATTGGCTGAAATAAAAAAAATGTAATCACTTTATAGGTGAATTGAATTTAATGATCGTAAAAAATACATACTATTTCTGAAAGGACTGGTATGTATGAAGATTAGTGCAATAATTCCCGCCTATAACGAAGAAAACACAATTTCAGACGTAATAAAAACAATAAAAAGCGTAAATGAGATAGAAGAAATAATTGTTGTGAGCGACGGCTCAAGAGACAACACTGCCGGCCTGGCAATAAGCTGTGGAGCAAGGGTTGTCGAGCTCGAGCATAACAGGGGAAAAGGAGCTGCAATCAAAGCAGGCATCAAGCATTGCAGCGGTGAAATAATTTTACTTCTTGATGCTGATTTGATAGGACTTAATGCATTTCATATACGGAAACTGTTGAATCCGGTTCTGAATAACTCTGCAGACATGACAATCGGCTTGTTCAGCAAGGGTAGATTTTCAACGGATATTGCCCAGAAAATTGCGCCGAATCTGTCCGGACAGAGAGCTGTAAGGAAATCCGTTCTCGAAAGTTTAAAAGGTATTGATACTGCCGGTTATGGTATAGAGGTCTCATTGACAATCCATGCCCAAAAAACTAATATTAGAGTAGATGAGGTTGTATTAGAAGATTTGACACACGTAATGAAAGAAGAAAAGCTAGGTTTGCTGCGTGGTTTTATGGAAAGAATGAAAATGTACTGGCAGATATTAAAAGGGATGCGGCTGGCAAGGAGATAAAAGGGGTATGAGTTCAGTGCAAAATGTAGCATTAGAAAATAAAACATTGTCAGAGCTTTTTCCGGAGGTCTTTTCCGGGGATGAAAAATCAAATCTGTTAAAAGACATTAAAATTTCAAGTATAAATGTATATAGAAAATCCAAAAGGCTGGAAGTTTTTCTTTTGTCGGAAAAATTGATTCCGGCTTCAAGTATTTCCAAATTAGAGCAGAATTTCGTCAATTCATTTCAACTTGAATCAACGAGTATTAAGATAAGATTCAATACATCTATGGAATTAAAGGATATTCTGGTTTCGTACTGGGATAGTGTTTTATTTTTAGTCAATAATAAGATAGCATTGAGTAGGGGTATACTTCACGACTGTATGTGGGAACTTGACGGAAAAAGGCTGAAAATATGCCTTAAGACCAAAGGAACACAGATACTTAAAGCCCAGGCATGTGATGCCCTTATAGAAAAATATCTGGATGAGATGTTTTCAGCAAATATAAAGGTTGAGTTTGTTGATTTTGAAGTCGATGAGACTGCTAAAGATGAATATATAAAGCTAAAAGAAAGTGAAGAAGCCAAACTTATCAGTGATGCCATTATCGTTCAGAATACACAGAAAACTGATTCGGGCAGCAGGCAGCAGGCTAAACGTGAAACTCTTCAAAACGGTACGGTTGTGGACATCATTCTTGGAAAAAACTTTAACGACAGTATAATAAAAATGTCTGAGATTACCCAGGATTCAGGAAAGGTAGCGATGTGTGGGGAAATCTTCAGGGTTGAATTCAGGGAAATCCGTGGAGAAAGGCATATCTGTATATTTGATATTACAGATTTCACAAGCTCTTTGACTGTAAAATTCTTCGTAGAAAAAGGAGATATAGATTTAATAAAAGAGCAGATAAAGGAAAGCATCAATGTAAAAGTCCGTGGTGAAGCTCAATATGATAAATTCTCAAAAGAGCTTGCTGTGATGGCTTCAGATATTATACAGGTCGAAAAACAGGTGAAAATTGATGAAGCAGAAACAAAGAGAGTTGAACTTCACCTGCATACACAGATGAGTACAATGGATGGTGTCACACCGGTAAAAGAACTGGTAAAAAGAGCAGCACAATGGGGACATAAAGCTATAGCCATTACGGACCATGGTGTCGTGCAAGCATATCCTGATGCTTTTGATACCGGTAAGAAAAACAAAATAAAGATTATTTACGGTATGGAGTGCTATCTGCTTGATGACTGTGTTCCTGTTGCGTACCATCCGAACGGGCAGTCACTTGACGGTGAGTTTGTTGTGCTTGATTTGGAGACAACAGGCTTAAATGCCGATAAGGATAGAATAACCGAGATAGGTGCAGTAAAAATTAAGAACGGGGTAATAGTTGACAGGTTCAGCTCTTTTGTAAACCCTGAAATACCGATACCAAGCTATATTGTAAAACTTACCGGAATAACGAACGAAATGGTTCAGGAAGCACCTGCAATAGAACCTGTCTTACTGGAGTTTTTAGAATTTATAAACGGGACAACTCTTGTAGCCCACAATGCAACCTTTGATTTAGGCTTTTTAAAGCATTATGCCAAGACTATCGGAGAGCATATAAACAATCCGGTTATAGATACATTGCAATTATGTAGAAACATGTTTCCTGAATTAAGCAAATACAGGCTGAATATTATTGCAAAGCATCTTGGAATAAGATTGGAGAATCATCACAGGGCAGTTGATGATTCCAGGGCGACTGCTGAAATTTTTATTAAGTGTCTGGATATTTTAAAGAAAAAGGGCATTAAAACAATTAATGACATTGATGGAGCCTTTGACAGTACTGGCGATTACAAAAAGGGCTCTACATACCATGCAGTAATACTTGTGAAAAACAATATTGGACTAAAAAATCTTTATAAAATAGTTTCGGATTCTCATCTGAAGTATTATCATAAAAGGCCTAGGGTTCCTAAAAAGCTGTTAATGACACATCGTGAAGGGCTGATTCTGGGAAGTGCCTGTGAAGCGGGTGAACTATATTCGGCAATACTGGACAACAAAGGCGACGACCAGATTATGAAAATTGTCAAGTTTTATGATTATCTCGAAATCCAGCCTCTAGGAAACAACCAGTTCTTAATCAATAATGGAAAGGTAAACAGCCAGGAAGAGCTAAAGAGCATAAATAAAAAAATAATCAGACTGGGAGAGAAGTTTAAGAAACCAGTTGTCGCTACTTGTGACGTGCACTTTATGGACCCGAGAGATGAGGTGTTCAGGCGGATTCTCATGGCGGGGAAAGGTTTTGCCGATGCGGATAACCAAGCGCCCCTTTATTTCAGAACTACAGAGGAAATGATGAGAGAGTTTGAGTATCTTGGCAGGGAAAAGGCGTATGAGGTAGTTGTGACCAATACAAACCTTATAGCTGATATGGTTGAGGATATACCGCCTGTGCTGCCGGGGGTGCATCCTCCGAAAATAGAAGGTGCGGAGGAAGAAATAAAAAAGCTGGCAGAGAACAAGGCCAGGGAAATATATGGAGAAACATTGCCGCAGGTAGTGGCCGAACGGCTTGATAAGGAACTTAACTCCATTATAAAGAACGGTTTTTCAGTTATGTATCTTATAGCCCAGAAACTCGTGTACAAATCTGTAAGTGACGGATATCTTGTCGGCTCCAGAGGATCTGTGGGTTCATCTTTTGTAGCAAATATGGCAGGGATTACAGAAGTTAATTCTCTTCAACCGCATTATATTTGCACCAAATGTAAATACTCCGAGTTTATAACTGATGGAAGTTATGACTGCGGATTTGATTTGCCTGAGAAAAGCTGTCCTGAATGCGGGCAGTCGCTGAAAAGGGATGGTTATGACATACCCTTTGAAACCTTCCTTGGGTTTGATGGCGATAAAGAACCTGATATAGATTTGAATTTCTCGGGTGAATATCAGCCAAGGGCACATAAATACACTGAGGAGCTTTTTGGAGAAGGGCATGTTTTCAGAGCAGGAACTATAGCTTCTGTTGCGGATAAGACTGCATTCGGTTATGTTAAAAACTACCTTGATGAAAGAGAAGTGGTTGTAACAAATGCTGAAATGAACAGGCTGGTTAAAGGATGTACGGGAATAAAGAGGACCACTGGCCAGCATCCGGGAGGGATAATGATTGTGCCTCAGGATAAGGAGATTTATGACTTTTCTCCTATTCAAAGACCTGCTGATGATACAGAATCGGATACAATAACAACTCACTTTGATTACCACTTTCTTCATGGAAGTATCCTTAAGCTTGACATACTTGGACATGATGATCCTACAGTGATAAGAATGCTCGAAGATTTGACAGGGGTGGATGCTACAACAATACGTATCGGCGAAGAGAAAACAATGAGCATATTCAACAGTACTGAAGCTCTGGGAGTAAAGCCTGAAGATATAAACAGTGAAGTTGGTACTTTTGCCATACCTGAGTTTGGGACAAAATTTGTAAGACAGATGCTGGTTGATACAAAACCGAAGTATTTCTCGGAACTTATAAGAATTTCCGGTTTGTCACACGGTACGGATGTATGGCTCAATAATGCACAGGATCTTATCCGTTCAGGTATCTGTACCCTTTCGGAATCCATATGTTGCCGTGATGATATAATGATTTTCCTGATCCATAAGGGACTTCATCCTAAAACAGCTTTTAAGATAATGGAGGATGTAAGAAAAGGAAAGGGATTGAAGGAAGAATACGTTCAGACAATGAAGGAAAACAATGTACCGCAGTGGTATATTGATTCCTGCAATAAGATAAAATATATGTTTCCTAAGGCACATGCAGCTGCATATGTAATGATGGCATTCAGAATAGCCTGGTTCAAAGTATATCATCCTGAAGCATTTTATGTAACATACTTTACTGTAAGGGCGGATGAATTTGATGCGGAGATAATGACACATGGACAGGACAGAGTCAGAAACAAGATCAGGGAGCTCGAACAGAAGGGTAATAATATGACTCAAAAAGAAAAAAACGTTCTTACCATTCTTGAAGTAACAAATGAGATGTATGCAAGGGGAATTAAGTTCCTGCCGGTGGATTTATATAAATCGGATGCAATAAAATTCCAGATAACATCAGAAGGAATAAGGCCACCTCTTAATGCACTCCAGGGGCTTGGAGGTGCTGCTGCCCAGAATATCGTAGATTCCCGCAGAGATGGAGAGTTTCTCTCTGTTGATGAATTGAGAGTAAGAGCAAAAATAAGCAAAGCGGTTATAGAGATATTGCAGCAGAACGGATGTCTCGAAGGGCTGCCGGAAAGCAACCAGCTAAGCTTATTCTGAACATAATATATATCGGCTCTTTACTTGTCATCTTCTGAGGTTAATGTAGACAGAGTTGGGGATAGGGTATTTTCCCCAGGGTTTTCCAGCTCAACCGGGTCTGTATTATGAACTACAGACATCCTTTGCCATATACGGGAGCGCCATCTGTTAAGCATGATTATGCCGCGCAGCCACTCGTCGCAGGTGAATGCTATCCATACGCCAAGCAAGCCGAGTTTGAAATAAACACCCAGCAGGTATGAAAGCACTACAGATACACCCCACATGGATAAGACACCGATGACTACGGGAAATCTTACATCTCCGGCACCACGCAAAGCGTTGATGATTATGAGGTTAAAGGCTCTGCCAGGCTCCATGATCAAGGCTATGAGCAGCAATTGGCTTCCTATTTCAATTATTTCATTGTTGGTTGTATAAATGCTGATTAAAGATTTTCTAAAAAGTAAAAATACTACTGCAAAGGAAAAAGATATGATTATTGCAGTTCTTAAATATTTTAAGCAAGCCCTGTATGCCTCATTTGCTTTACCGGCACCTATCATATGTCCTGTAAGTATTTGAGTTCCCTGACCCATAGCGAAGGAGATCAGAAGAATGAACATTATGATATTGTGTACATAAAACCTTGTAGCCAGTGCGGTTGTACCCATTAGAGCTATCATTGAGGTGATCACTATCTGGGAAATATTATATGATAAAGTTTCTCCTGCTGAAGGTATGCCGATTTTTAAAATTTGTCCCAGAGTCTTTTTTGGAATAGGACTCAGGTATTTTATAGACAGTTTTACATCCACTTTCTTCTTTAGTATGATTAGCAGTGCGATCGCTGCTGCAAACTGGCTTGTGGCAGTAGAAATAGCAACTCCTTTTACTCCGAGGACAGGTATCCCCATTGGTCCGTAAATAAATAAATAGTCCCCTATAACATTTATTATATTCATACCGATTGCCACATACATAGAAATTTTTGTACGTCCATGGCTTCTGAGAATGGATGAAATTGTAGCGATTAATGCCTGGGAGAATGAAAATCCTCCCACGATAAAAATAAACTGTGATGCATAAGCAAATACATCTTTTGGAAGATTCATCAGACCTAACAGACTTGGACCGAATAAAAGAAGGCCTAAGCTCATGACTATACCAAAAATAAAGTTTGTTGCCAGTGCGACTACTACAATTTCTGAAATCCTGTCTTTAAGCTTTGCACCGAGATATTGAGATACAAGTATTACAGTACCGGAGCCGACAACCCCATATAAGAGAACTACAAGGCTTAAAAACTGATTTGTAGCTCCTACAGCTGCTACAGCGCTATCGGAGTATTTACCCAGCATATACATGTCTACATTGACCAATAACATACGCAAAAGTACTTCTATAAAAATTGGCCAGGTTAAATTTAGTAAGGTTAATTTTTTTGCTGATGAATGTCCTATATCCATTAAGGTTTACCCCCATAAGTATTCCGTGCGAATGTAAGCTGACTAAGAATTAAAGTAAATTCTACCACTATAACTTTACTCTTTCAATTGTTATTACAAATTTCTACATGTTTTTATTGTAATACATGTTGTTATATTAAGGCTGTAATGGGGGTAAGTTAAGATAGATTCCCGGTGAGTTGGGAAATTTAAATTTAATATAATAATTTTGTTGATAATTACAAATAATAGTGGTATAATACTACTGGACTAAAGCAAATAGTATTTTAAGAGAAAGAGTGGGCCAATCCCACTCTTTCGCGTTATTTTTTAAAAATATGAACTGCGGAAGAAAAGCAGACTGTAAAATGCCTGTCTGTTAAAGAAACTGGAGGAGTATATGGCGAGAAAAAAAGTTGAGGAGATAGTCTCCGAGCTTGCATTACCTATAACGGAAAAACATTCCTTCGAGCTGGTTGACGTTGAGTTCGTCAAGGAGGGTGCAAACTGGTACCTTCGCATATATATTGATAAACCTGGTGGAATAACCATAGACGATTGTCAGGTAATCAGCGAGGAAATAAGTGATAAAATGGATGAGACAGATCCTATATCACAGAGCTATTTTCTTGAGGTGTCTTCTCCAGGTCTGGAAAGACCTCTGAAAAAAGATAGTGACTTTGAAAAGTTTAAGGGTGAACAGGTAGAGGTAAAACTTTTTCAGCCTTTAGACGGCAAAAAGGTATTCGAAGGTGAACTTGTGGGACTGGTAGACGGACAGATTGTAATAAAACAGGGAAATGCGGAAAATATAAATTTTGACAGGGATAAGATTTCTATAGTACGAAGAGTCATAAAGTTTTAAAACGCATTCTCAATTTTTAATTATAGATTCTGTAAATTGCTGTACTTGTCAGTAGAAGATTTGTATATATTTTTAGCTGTAGAATCTGTAACATCAGATGGAGCAGTGATTATAAAGGGAGGTTGTCATAGGGAATGAGCGCTGAATTGATACATGCATTGGAGCAGTTGGAAAAAGAAAAAGGAATTGAAAAGGGAATTCTTATAGAAGCTATAGAAGCCGCACTGATTTCTGCGTATAAAAGAAACTTTGGTTCTACTCAAAATGTCAAAATAATGTTTGACACTAACAGTGGAGATGTCAAGGTATACGCACTAAAAAGGGTAACAGAAAGGCCGACTAATGATTTGTTGGAGATTTCTATAGAAGATGCAAAGAAAATAAGTAAGAAGCTTGAAGAAAATGATACTGCCGAGGTAGAGGTTACACCGAAAAAGTTTGGTAGAATTGCTGCTCAGACTGCGAAGCAGGTAGTAGTACAAAGAATCAGAGAAGCGGAACGCGGAATTATATTTGATGAGTATTATAATAAAGAAAGCGATATAGTAACCGGAATTATTCAGAGAATTGAAAAGAAGAATGTAATTATAGATCTTGGAAAAACTGAAGCCGTGTTACCTCCTGCAGAACAGACAGTGGGAGAAGAATACCGGTTTAACAACAGAATAAAAGCATACGTGATTGAAGTCAAGAAAACAACAAAGGGACCTCAGATAGTATTGTCAAGAACGCACCCGGGTCTTGTAAAGAGGCTATTTGAGCTGGAAGTTCCTGAAATACACGATGGAACTGTAGAGGTTAAAGGCATAGCAAGAGAACCCGGTTCAAGAACAAAAATAGCAGTTTTTTCAAAAGATGATAATGTTGACCCCGTTGGAGCTTGTGTCGGACAGAAGGGCACCAGGGTTCAGGCTATAGTAGATGAGCTCAGGGGAGAAAAAATCGATATTATAAAATGGAGTAACAATCCGGAGGAGCTTATATCTGCAAGCTTAAGTCCTGCAAAAGTTGTTCGTGTAGATGTAAATGAAGAAGAAAAATCCGCAAAAGCGACGGTGCCGGATTATCAACTTTCACTTGCTATAGGCAAGGAAGGTCAGAATGCCAGACTCGCAGCCAAGCTGACAGGCTGGAAAATTGATATAAAGAGTGAGTCTCAGCTTAGAGCTTCTATAGAACAACAGATGTTTAACAATGACAGCAACTATATAAAGCAGGATGAAGATGAAAACACTGAAGACTATGAATAGTCTGCAATGACAGATTGCGACGAATTCCGGCTATTAATTGGTAATACCAAAATAAGCAGGATAACTTACAATTTTGATTTTTTTAGTTTAAGGGTGTGGGTTTTAGTGAAACAAAAAAAAGTGCCTATGAGAATGTGCCTCGGTTGCCAGGAAATGAAGCCTAAAAAAGAATTAATAAGAATAGTGAAGAACAAGGAAAATGAAACCAGCGTGGATTTTATAGGGAAAAAACCTGGTAGGGGAGCATACATTTGCAGGGCAGTTTCTTGTTTTGAAAAAGCAAGAAAAGCAAAAAGGCTGGAAAGAGCTTTTGAATCACCCATAAGTGAAGAAATATACGATACATTAAAGAAGCAACTGGAGGACAATGATGGATGAGAAAATATACTCATTTATAGGTCTAGCCACAAAAGCAGGAAAGTTATTATCGGGTGAAGATGCTTGTGAGAGAGCTTTAAAAGCTGGAAAGACATACTTAATAATTGTATCGGAAGATGCCTCAGACAACACTAAAAAGAAGTTTTCCGATGCATGCAGATATAGAGGAAACGAAATAAGGTTTTTTGGAGAGAAAGTTTTACTTGGGAGGTATACCGGAAAAGAGCTGAGAAGTGTTATCGCCATTATAGAAAATGGATTTGCGAAACGTTTAATAGAAATGATCGATGGAAAGTACCTACAATTCGGGGGTGAATAGTTTGGAAAAAGCTAGAGTTTATGAGCTTGCAAAGGAGTTGAATACTACCAGCAAGCGCTTGATGGAGAAATTAGCCGAAATAAATATATCAGTAAAAAATCATATGAGCTTGTTGGAGGATAAAGAGCTGGAAGCTTTATATAAGCATATAGGTATTATAAAACATGATGACAGCAAGAAAGCTGAAGGTGATGAAAAGAAGGCCGTATCATCTGCTGCTAAAGTTGATCCCAGGAAAGACGTGAAAAAGGATGCTAAGCAGGCACCCAGAATAATAAGGACAACGGAGATAATTATTGATACAAAGAAAGAATCACGGGATGAAGTAGTATTATCAAATAGAAATGATGTATACAGGAATGAATCAAGACGTGATGCTCATAACGATTTCAGGGGAAATAACCGTACAGGGCAAAAGCCGGAAATAGTAAGGGTTGCAGATTCAAGCACAGGTTTAAGGCCGGGGTATATAAGGGATGACAGGCCTGCATATGTGAAAGAAGCCAAACCTGTAAATAAAGTTGAAACTAAAAAGGATATTATTAAAGAACCTGCAAAAACAGAAGCTAAAAGTGAAATTTTACCGGATAGTAAAAACATTCAAAAGACTATGACACACAATGAAATAGAAAATATAAGTGTAAAGGAAGTAAAGAATATCGAAGAAAACAGAAAAGTGGATGAGATGAAAAAAGTTGTTGTTAATGAAGAGAATCAAACTGCAGCCAGCAGTCAACCAGCAGGTTCTGAAAAGCCGGTACAAGAGGTAAAAGAACCCAAAGCTCCGGAAATGTCAGGTGAAAACAGAGTGCCTGAACATCAGAGACAAAATACTAATACAAGAACCTATAATGATAATCGCCAGCAGGGCGGCTATAACAGACATGAGGGAGACAGACCGCAGGGCGGTTATAACAGACCCCAGGGAGACAGACCGCAGGGCGGTTATAACAGATCCCAGGGAGACAGACCGCAGGGCGGTTATAACAGACCCCAGGGAGACAGACCGCAGGGCGGCTATAACAGACCTCAGGGAGACAGACCGCAGGGCGGTTATAACAGACCCCAGGGAGACAGACCGCAGGGCGGCTATAACAGACCCCAGGGAGACAGACCACAAGGCGGTTATAACAGACCTCAGGGAGACAGACCACAAGGCGGTTATAACAGACCCCAGGGTGATAGACCACAGGGCGGCTATAACAGACCCCAGGGTGATAGACCACAGGGCGGCTATAACAGACCTCAGGGTGATAGACCACAGGGCGGCTATAACAGACCTCAGGGTGATAGACCGCAGGGTGGATTCAGATCTGCATCCAGACCTTTGGATATACCTAAAATAGATACATCGCTTATACAAAAGGAAGAAGAGAATTCAATGCGCAATGAAGCAAGGCGTGAATTCCAGAATAAGGATGTAGATAAGGATTCCAAGAGAGAGCAGAAGAGGGAAGTGCCAAAGGGTCAGGCCGGAGATAAGGATAGAAAATTTAAAAACCAGAAGTTTATCGTTGGTCAGAAAAAGGGTGTTTCTGAAGTACTTTCCGAGGACTTTATACTTGAAGAGTTTTATGATGATGATGGTGTAAAAAGTACAAGGAGAGTATCGAAGCCTAAAAAGGATATAAGAAGAGAAAATGAAAGCAAGCATATACCTCATAGAGCAGTTCTCACTTCAATAAAGATTCCTGAAACAATAACCGTGAAGGATCTTGCTGAAGCTTTGAAAAAAACCGCAACTGAAGTAATTAAAAAGCTTATGGCACTTGGAATGATGGTTACCTTGAATAATGAACTTGATTTCGATACGGCTTCAATTGTTGCTTCTGAATTTGGTGTCACAACGGAAAAGGAAGTTGTGGTCAATGAAGAAGATATTCTGTTTGATGACTCGGATGAAGAGAATGAAGAGAATTTACAGCCAAGACCTCCTGTTGTTGTAGTAATGGGACACGTTGACCATGGTAAAACTTCACTTCTGGATGCCATCAGGGAAACAAATGTTATTGACAGCGAGGCCGGCGGTATAACCCAGCATATTGGTGCATACATGGTAAAAATAAACGACAGGAATATTACATTCCTTGATACTCCGGGACATGAAGCTTTTACAGCAATGAGAGCAAGAGGTGCTCAAGTAACGGATATAGCCATACTTGTTGTAGCAGCAGATGACGGCGCTATGCCACAGACTATTGAAGCTATAAATCATGCAAAGGCTGCAAATGTCTCAATTGTTGTAGCAATTAACAAAATAGACAAACCCGGTGCAAATCCTGACAAGGTAAAACAGGAACTTACCGAGTATGGTCTGGTTGCTGAAGAATGGGGTGGAGATACAATATTTGTTCCAGTTTCTGCAAAGAAAAGGGAAAATATTGACCAGCTTCTGGAAATGGTATTGCTTACAGCAGATTTGCAGGAATTAAAAGCGAACCCAGACAGACAAGCAAAGGGTACGGTTATCGAAGCTCAGCTGGATAAAAACAAAGGGCCTGTAGCTACGGTTCTTGTTCAAAGAGGTACCTTGAATGTCGGGGATACTATAGTAACCGGAACAACAGTAGGAAGAATCAGAGCAATGGTAGATGACAAGGGGCACAAAATAAAGAAAGCAGGACCATCTACTCCTGTTGAGATACTTGGAATGCCTGAAGTTCCTGAAGCAGGTGAAATCTTCTATGAAGTAGCCGATGAAAAGGTAGCAAAGCAACTGGTTGAAAAGAGAAGGCTTAAGCAGAAAGAACAACAGCTTAAGGCATCTGCAAGGGTATCGCTGGATGATCTGTTCAATCAGATTAAAGAAGGCAAGGTGAAGGACCTTAATATAATTGTAAAAGCGGATGTACAGGGTTCTGTAGAAGCTGTCAAGCAATCACTGGAAAAACTGAGCAATGAAGAAGTCAGAGTAAAGATTCTTCACGGCGGTGTAGGTGCAATAACAGAAGCAGATGTTACGCTTGCGCAGATATCAAATGCAATAATCATAGGATTTAACGTTAGGCCGGGTACAAATGTTACCGAAGCTGCACAAAATGCCGGTGTTGACATGAGATTGTACAGAGTCATCTATAACGCAATTGAAGATGTTCAAGCCGCAATGAAGGGTATGCTAGAGCCTACCTTCAAAGAAGTTATACAAGGGCATGCAGAAATAAGACAGACATTCAAAGTGTCAGGTGTAGGTACTATAGCCGGTAGCTATGTAACTGATGGAAAAATAATAAGGAATTCGGATGTTAGAGTTGTACGTGGTGGAATAGTAGTACATGAGGGTAAGCTGGCATCGCTCAAGAGATTTAAAGACGATGCGAAGGAAGTAGCACAAGGCTTTGAATGTGGATTATCCATTGAAAGGTTTAATGATATTAAAGAAGGCGATATCGTAGAATCTTATATAATGGAAGAGGTTGCAAGATAAACCTTGCAGTAACGCATAAGCTATGGGTCTGATTGAGGTTAGGGTTTGGGTTGAGGTTTTTATACTTTGACCTTAACCTTAACCTTATTAAGTATTATCCTATAGTATCGAAAGGAGCGTATTTAAAATGGTAGATAGAATAAACAGGATATCAGAAGAAATGAGAAAAGAAATAAGTACTATTATACAGAACGAGCTTAAGGATCCAAGGCTGCCAAAGCTGATAAGTGTTGTTTCAGCTAATGTTACAAAGGATTTGAGATATGCAAAAGTGTATGTAAGTATCATGGGAAGCGAAGAAGAGAAAAAGAATGCAATACATGGTCTAAAGAGTGCGGCAGGCTTCATCCGCCGTGAAGTGGGACACAGGATGCAGCTCCGGTATACGCCTGAAATTCAATTTGAATTAGATAATTCAATAGAGCATGGCGTATATATATCAAAGCTGATTAATGAAACAGTGAAGCATGAGGAAAAAGAATAAATACGTATACACGATATCAGGAGACTGATTTATGATTATAGACAGAATAATTACATTAATCAAGGATGCTGAAAATATTGCCATAATGCCTCATATTTCAGTAGATGGGGATGGCCTCGGTTCAAGTCTTGCATTAGGCCTTACGCTTAAAAAAATGGGAAAGAAAGTAACGGTTTACCTTGAAGAGGATGTTCCCTACATATATGATTTTTTACCGGGTAAAGAGCTGGTAAGTATTGTTAATGATATCTGCAAGTACAAAAATACAGATGGGTATGATTTGGCTATAGCATTGGATACGGGAGACATGAAAAGGCTGGGGGACAGAGCGGATATTTTTGAAAGGGCTAAAATAACTGTAAATATTGACCACCATGCTACAAATACTGAGTTTGCGTTTATAAATTACGTTCAACCCGGATCAGCTGCAGTGGGAGAAATAGTATATCAAATGATAAAAGTGATGGGACAAAGCCTGGATGCCGAGACAGCAACGTGCCTCTATGTCGCAATTACAACGGATACTGGTGGGTTTAGGTTCAGCAATACCACTTCTGCAACGCATCAGATAACTGCTGACCTGATTAATAATGGGGTAAATGTTGCAGAAATATCTCAGAAGGTTTTTGAAACTGCTTCACTGGAAAAAACAAAACTAATGGGAGAAGCGGTAAGTTCTCTAGAATTACATGAAAATGGTAAGATTGCTTTAATTATCCTGACAGATGAGATGATGAAAAAAGCAGGTGCAAGCGAAGAGGATTGTGACGGAATTGTAAATCTGGGAAGAAACATCAAAGGGGTTGAAGTAGCTGTAATGATGAGGCAGAAAGCTAATGGTGCAATAAAAGTAAACTTTAGATCCAAAAGCTATGTAGATGTAGCAGCAATTGCCGGTTTGTTCAAAGGCGGCGGACATAAAAGGGCTGCTGGATGTATCATAGAGGGTAAATCTACTGATGAAGCAAAAAAAATGCTGATTGAAGATATAAAAGGGACATTTTGATGGACGGAATTCTTAACATATTGAAGCCACCGGGAATGACATCTTTTGATGTAGTCGGCTTCTTAAGACGGATACTGAAAACTAAAAAGATAGGGCATACCGGGACCCTTGATCCTGGGGCGGTAGGAGTACTTCCTATCTGTATAGGCAATGCAACAAAAGCAATAGAGTTTATGATGGAAAAGGACAAGCTGTATAGAGCAGAATTGACTCTTGGGGCCGAAACAGATACTCAGGATTCTTCCGGCAAAGTAGTAGCTACTTATGATGTCAATGTAGATGAAACTCAGATAAGAAGCGTTATGAGCAGCTTTCTTGGAACATATGAACAGATACCGCCAATGTATTCTGCTGTAAAGATTGAGGGGAAGAAACTGTACGAACTGGCAAGGGAAGGGAAAACAATTGAGCGGGAACCAAGAACAGTAGAGGTTTTTTCCATAGATATTCTTAAAATCAAAAATAAAGAGACTATCCTGTTTGATGTGCATTGTTCAAAGGGTACATATATAAGGACTCTTTGTGATGATATCGGAAAGCGTCTGGGATGCGGAGGACATATGTCATTTCTCATAAGGACCAAGGCCGGTCCATATGATATTTCTTCTGCAATAACGCTTGAAGAGGTAGAAATGCTTGCAGAGCAAAATAAACTTGAGGAAAGATTTCTACCGGTTGATACGGTTTTTCAAATACTAAAGCCGGTTGTTTTGAATGATGCAGATAGTAAACGTTTTTTGAATGGTGTTTTTATTAACTGCGCCGATCCGATTTTAGAAGCAGGAGAAAATATCAGAGTTTATAACAATAAGAATTGTTTTCTTGCCCTTGGGGAAGTAATCCTCAAACAGAACAAGCTTGTATTGAAGTCAAAGAAAGTTTTTAATACGGTAAGTTTATAAGAAATAAAGGTGGGTTACTATGAAAGTTATTTACGGCAGAGAAAATAGGAGTATTAAGAGTGAAACCCTTTGTTCATCCGGTGTAGGTCTTGGTAACTTTGATGGGCTTCATATAGGCCATATGGCTTTGATTAATACTTTAATCAAGGAATCAAGACTAAACGGCTTATGTTCTATAGTTTATACTTTTACAAAACATCCGGAGAATATACTTAGAAAAAAGCTGTTTACTCCCTTATTAACTACCGAAGCGAAAAAAATTGAGCTTCTGGAAGAGACCTACTTAAACTACGTGTATTTTGATGAATTTGATGAGAACTTTTCCAGAATGGCACCTGAGGCTTTCGTAAAGGACATACTTGTTGACAAGCTAAACACCAAGCTTGCAGTAGCAGGTTTTGACTACAGGTTTGGATACAAAGGCAGTGGTGATACAGAACTGCTGAAGGAACTTGGGAAAAAGTATGGCTTCAAGGTCATAGTAATACCGCCTATAAAGATTGATAATGAGGTTGTGAGCAGTACGAAGATACGCAATGATGTAAGTAAAGGCTATATGGATCAGGTCTTTAAGCTTCTGGGGAGGCATTATTCAATCACGGCAGAAGTGGTAAGTGGCAGGCGTATCGGTAATACGATAGGATTTCCTACTGCCAATATAAATCCGGAGGATTATCTGATTCTGCCGCAGAGGGGTGTATATATCACAAAGACGCTTCTTGATAACATTCTATACAACAGCATAACAAATATAGGCTATAACCCAACCTTCGAAGATGTGAACAAAATAACGGTTGAGACACACATAACTGATTTTGAGGGTGATATATACGGGAAAAAAATAGAGGTATTTTTCCTTCAAAAGATACGTGATGAGAAGAAATTTTGCAGTGTTTCCGAACTGAAGGATCAAATCAGGAAGGATATGCTTAAAGCAAGGGAGTTTTTTAATCTCGATGGCTGATAATAAGAGATATATAATTAAAATTACAGGGATTGTGCAGGGTGTCGGATTCAGACCTTTTATATACACCAAAGCAAAATCCCTTTCTTTAAATGGATGGGTAAATAATATAAGTGACGGAGTAGTAATAGAAGCTGAAGGAAAAGAGGGCGACCTGGCTTACTTTGTTAATGCTATAGAAAAAGATGCGCCGGCACTTTCACATATCAGAAGTATTGATGTGACAGAGAGTGTGACTGTGGGATATAACGGTTTTGAAATCCGTGAGAGCTTCAAATCAGAGGAAAATTACATATATATTTCTCCTGATGTATCTGTATGTGAGGATTGCAGGAGGGAATTATACGATACTTCCGACAGGAGATATCTATACCCGTTTATTAACTGCACAAATTGTGGACCAAGATTTACCATAACAAAGGATACTCCATACGACAGAGTAAATACTACGATGGATAAATTCCCGATGTGCAGAAATTGTGCTGAGGAGTACAACAATCCCCTGGACAGAAGATACCACGCACAACCGGTATCTTGTTATGAGTGCGGGCCAAAGCTCAGACTGCTTGATAATACACTGAAGGAAATATTTCAAAAAGACCTGATTGAGTATACAATCAGACTGATGGCTGAAGGCAATATAATTGCTATCAAAGGCCTCGGGGGATATCATCTGGCTTGTGATGCAAATAATGAAACTGCTGTCAGAAAGCTGCGTGACAGAAAGGTACGTGACGATAAGCCTTTTGCAGTAATGGTGAGGGATGTTGAAACTGCTTTACGCCTATGTAGTGCCAGTGAAGAGGAAGTAAAACTGCTCAGTTCCGTACAGAAGCCTATAGTTTTACTAAAAAAAAGCAGAAACTATGACCTTCCTGTACAGATAGCACCCGGGAATCCGTTTTTAGGTGTAATGCTGCCGTATACCCCTGTACATATGTTGCTCTTTAAGCATATTAATACAGGAAAGAAGGATATATGGTGTCCGGATGTTGACAGCAGGCTTTCAGCACTGGTTATGACAAGTGGTAACAGAAGCAGTGAGCCTATATATTATGAAGATAATGAAGCTTTTGAAAACTTAAAGGATATAGCTGACTTTTTTTTATCCAATGATAGAGAGATACATGTAAGGACGGATGATTCAGTTACAAGAGTTTTTAGCGGAAAGGAATTCGTAATTAGGCGTTCAAGGGGCTATGCTCCTATACCGGTTGTATGTGACATTTTCAGTGAAGTATTTTCTGAGGAAGTACCGTCGGTTTTAGCTTGTGGCGGTGAACTAAAAAATACATTTTGTATGAACAGAGGAAATGAATTTTTTTTAAGTCATCATATAGGAGATCTTGAGAATTATGAAACATTGATATCTTTTGAGGAAGGAATACAGCACTTTTCAAGGATACTTAACATAGATTACAAAGTAGTCGCCTATGACATTCACCCTGAATACCTGTCTTCAAAGTATTCGGTATCGGTTAAGTCGGATAAAAAGATTCCTGTACAGCATCACCATGCTCATATTGCTTCATGTATGGCGGAAAATAACTTAAGTGAGAATATTATAGGTGTTGCTTTTGATGGTACCGGTTTAGGAGAAGACGGGAATATATGGGGTGGAGAATTTTTTTCAGGGAGCTACCGGGGCTTTAAGCGTGAGGGACATCTTGACTATACAGGTATGCCCGGAGGCGAAGCAGCGATCAGGGAACCATGGAGGATGGCTGTAAGCTATTTGTATAAATATTTACATGCTGTTAACGGATTTTCAGAGCATGACTGGGGAATAAACTGTAATAATACAAGACTTTTTGAAGCAATAGGCGCGGGGAAAATATCTATAGTTCTTCAGATGCTGGAGAGGGGGGTGAACACTCCTTTGACTTCAAGCATGGGTAGGCTTTTCGATGCGGTTTCCGCATTGATAGGCATAAGACATGTTATCAGCTATGAAGGCCAGGCGGCTATCGAACTTGAGTATATTGCAGATATGGATGTTCAGGAAACTTATGAATTTATAATTACTGAAGGTGAAGCTGCTTCAGCTCCCTTCAGAATTTCAACAGAAGGAATTATTAGAGGAATATTGAAGGACATGACAGCCGGTGTTTCAAATAGCCGGATTTCGGGTAAATTTCACGAAACAGCCGCTGAAATCATACTAAAAGGTTGTGTACATATAAGAAAGGAAACAGGCTTAAATAAGGTAGTTTTAAGCGGAGGAGTATTTCAAAACATGACGTTGTTGGAAAAGAGCCTTAATAAATTGAGGAGCTCGGGATTTGAAGCATTTATCCACAGCAGAGTCCCTACCAATGATGCTGGTATTTCATTAGGGCAGGCAGTGATGGCAATTTTTAAAGCTTAAGTATTATAATCTTGCAGAAAAAGAGAATGAAGAGTATTATAAAAAAGAATTGTTATTAGGAAAGGTGAATGATTATGTGTCTTGCTATACCGGGTAAGGTAGTTAAGATTGAAGAAAAATCCAGCATTGTTGAAATAATGGGTGCAACCAGGGAAGTGTCGACGGAGCTGGTCAGTGGAATAGAAATTGGTGATTATGTACTTGTACATGCTGGATGTGCCATACAAAAAATAGATGAGGAAGAAGCTTTAAATACAATACAACTGTTTAAGGAATTGAAGGAACTGGCAAATGATAAATAACGGCAAAAAACTGGTATTTAGTGAATTCAGAAACTCCGAACAAGCACAGAAAATGGCTGCCGTACTTAAAGCATACAAGGGACGCAGAGTGACAATAATGGAAGTATGCGGTACGCATACAATGGCAATATTCAGGTATGGAATTAGGGACATACTTCCGGAAAGTATAAGGCTTGTTTCAGGTCCGGGATGTCCCGTATGTGTAACTCCCTCATACTATATAAACTCTGCCATTTTGCTATCGCAAAGGAGTGATGTCATAATCACGACCTTTGGAGACATGATGAGGGTGCCAGGGAGCAAAGGCTCCCTTCTCAAGGAGAAGGCAAAGGGGAGTGATATAAGGATAGTGTATTCGCCTCTTGATGCGCTGAGAATAGCAGAAGAAAATAAGGGAAAAAAGGTTGTTTTTCTTTCGATAGGGTTTGAAACAACTACTCCTGTTGCGGCCTTGTCTGTTTTGAATGCTTATGAGAAGGGGTTAAGTAATTTTACATTATTGTCGGCTAACAAAACAGTACCTGAAGCGCTGAAAGTACTTTCTGCAGATAAGGATATCGGAGTGGACGGATATATTTACCCGGGGCATGTAAGTGCTATAATAGGTACGGATTTTTATGACAGAATTGCTGCAGAATATGCTGTTCCTGGAGTTGTTACCGGATTTGAGCCCCTTGATGTACTGCATTCAATAATCACATTGGTGTCAAATGTTAATAATAACAGGATTGTTGCAGAGAACCAGTATTCCAGAGTTGTATCAAGAGAGGGAAATCCTCTTGCCCTTGGGAAGATGTATGAGGTATTTGAGCCTGTTGACGCTGTATGGAGAGGTATAGGAACAATACCGGATTCAGGCCTGAAAATGAAAGATAAATATGCTGCATTTGATGCATGGAATGTATTTGGAATAAAATGGGATAATATTGATGAACCAAAGGGCTGTCTATGTGGTGAGGTACTGAAAGGGAGAAAAACTCCGGTAGAATGCGGATTGTTCAACAAAGCGTGTACTCCGGAAAATCCTGTGGGAGCATGCATGGTATCATCTGAAGGAACATGTGCTGCATATCATAAATACGGAAGCGGAGGATTCTAATGTCTGAAATAATCACTCTGGCTCATGGGAGCGGAGGTAAATTGACTCATAATCTTATCTTGGATATTTTCATAAAACATCTGTCGAATGATATTTTGCTGCAGGGAGATGATTCCGCAAAACTGGATGTTACTCCGGGCAAGCTAGCTTTTACTACCGATTCATTTGTAATTACGCCTATTTTCTTTAAAGGCGGTGACATAGGTAAACTTGCGGTATGCGGTACAGTAAATGATCTGGCTTCCAGCGGAGCAAAGCCTTTGTATTTAAGCTGTGGATTTATATTAGAAGAGGGTTTGCCACTTAGTGAACTGGAAACCATAGTTGAATCTATGGGGAGGACTGCCCGTGAATGTGGAATTAAAATTGTTACCGGTGATACAAAGGTTGTACCAAAAGGTGCAGTAGATAAGGTTTTTATCAATACTTCAGGCATAGGATCCATTTGTGATGGTGTAAGCATTTCCGGTAGCAATGCAAAGCCAGGAGATAAGATCATACTTACCGGAACTATGGGTGATCATGGTTGTGCGATACTGCTCGAAAGGGAAAGGCTGAATATTACCGCTGAAATAGCAAGTGATTGTGCACCGCTGAACAAGCTCGTAGAAAGGGTTTTGGCAGAAGCAAAAGGTGTTCATGTTTTGCGTGATCCCACGAGGGGCGGGGTAGCAACTACCTTAAATGAAATTGCGGTGCAAAGCAGCGTAGGAATAAGACTATACGAAAATGAATTACCGGTTAGTGAGGAAGTTGCAGGTGTATGTGAGCTGCTAGGTATGGATCCTATGTATATGGCAAATGAAGGCAAGATGTTGATGGTAGTTGCAGAACATGAAGCGGATAAGGTACTAAAAACCGTTAGAGAAGATGAAAATGGAAGGAAAGCTTGTATAATTGGTGAAGTAGTAGAAGTACCTGCAGGAAAGGTATTCATTAAAACAATTACTGGTGGTAACAGGATAGTGGATATGCTCGTAGGCGACCAATTGCCAAGAATCTGCTAGAAGGCATATAATCATAGAGTTAAAGATTCTGTTTTTTAGTTTGACATAAATCATCCCAAAAGTTTTTTGCGTTTCAAAGTAAACCGGATAAAATCTATTGATTTTGTCCCTTTTGTTTTAGTCATCCTATATATATAGCACTTCAAATACATGGAGTTATTCTTTAAATATAAATATTTTATTAACAATCTTAAAATTTTATTAATTCTTGTTCAAGCAATTTGTGCTAATACTCAAATATGGTATAATATTGTAAGTGTTTATTCCAGGGCAGTACTATCAGTATGAATTTGAAATAGGATAACTGTATCGGTATATATTCCATCAGGAAGGCAGTGAAAAATGTGATAATTAAAATGCAAGATTTGGGTAAGATCTATAAAAACGGCAAGATTGAAGTGGAAGCATTAAAGAAGGTCAATCTTTCCATATCAAAGGGAGAATTTGTATCCATAATGGGTCCATCCGGCTCAGGTAAGTCTACCCTTATGAATATAGTCGGATGTCTTGACAGATCAACGTCAGGCAGCTATGAACTTGATGGGGTTAACATATCGGGGCTCAATGATGTGGAATTGGCAAAAATAAGGAATCTGAAGATTGGTTTTGTTTTTCAATCCTTTAACCTCCTGCCCAGGATTACAGCATTACATAATGTTGAGCTTCCGATGATTTATGCAGGAGTTCATGCGAAGGAGAGAAGGAAAAGAGCCATGGAAGCCCTTGATAGGGTCGGGCTTCTCCAGAGGATGCAGCATAAGCCTAATGAAATGTCCGGGGGGCAGAAACAAAGAGTTGCAATAGCCAGATCCTTAGTCAACAATCCGGCTATCATTCTTGCTGACGAGCCTACGGGAAACCTTGACAGCGCTTCAGGGGAAGAGATAATGGCAGTATTCCAGGAACTCAACAGGGAAGGAGTAACTATTGTACTTGTTACTCATGAACCAGATATAGCAGAACATACAAAAAGAGTAGTAAAGTTCAGGGATGGTATGTTAATCAGCGATGTGGTTTTGGAAAACCCGGTTGATGCAAGGGAAGTAATAAATATGCAAAAAACTGATGCAGCAGGGTAAGATAGCGAAAAGTAAAGAAATGAAACAGAAGCAGTTAATTATTTGAGGAGGTTTCATATGGATAATTTACAACCTGTCTGGAATGGAAATACTGAAATGCAGAATGATAACGTGAAAAACCTGAATCTTCTGCAAAGATTTTTTGGAGTGATATTTTCTCCTTCAGAAACTATGAAATGTATTGTGGAAAGACCTAAGGTTTTATTTCCTATACTTGCTATGGCAATAACTCCGGTTCTGGTTAATATTATTAGACTGCCCTTATATAAGGAAATGCAAAGAGAGCTTATGGTAAAAACCTCTGAAACAATGGCTGCCAGGTTTAACACTCCTGTTATGACTGCAGCAGATATAGATAAGGCTGTCTCAAATAATCTGATTTTTGGGTCTATTACAACTCCAATAGTAACTATAATAATGTGGCTTATTGGCACTGCAGTTATTTTTGGTATACTGAAGGCTTTCGGAGGTCAGGGAAAATTCAAGCAATGCATGGCAGTGACCGGATATGCCAGTATGATTACTGTACTGCTGTCGGTATTAACTTTGATAGTGTCGTTTTTCAGCGGAAGTCTGAAGCTGGATTTATCCTTGGGGATTTTTGCAGGACAGCTTCTCTCGGGAAGTGAAGGCAGCTTCATATACGGCCTGATGTACACTTTGCTTACAGCAATTGGAGTATTTACAATCTGGAATTATGCTGTCACGGGCCTAGGTCTCATACATATGACAAAACTTAGCAAAGCAAAGGTTTGCGCTGTTATAATAGTATATTTTATTGTAGTTGTTTTATTGGGTGGTGCTTTAGCAGGCGTAACTGAAGTAATGACTTCAGGTATAAGTTCTCAGATATAATTTTGATGAGGTGAAAATATGAAGAAGAAAATAATAATCGGCAGTATAATTGCTTTAGTTGTTGTTATTTTTGTCGGGATAAATATTTCCAGAAACAATAGCAGTTCTGCTGCTTTTGCAGGGGGAAAAACAACAGCAGTAAGGGTTAAAAAGATTGAAAAAGGCAACATATCATCCTCTGTTTCTTCAAATGGAATCATAGAGGAAATAGAAAAAGCGGAAGTATATTTTGATACTCCATTACAGGTAAGGCAGGTGCTGGTTGAAAAAAACCAAAAGGTAACAAAAGGACAGAAAATATTGGATGTAAATGTAGATGAGCTGGTTTCACAACTGGAGCAGGCTAAAATAAACAAGGTTTCACAGGAGCTCGCTATTAAGAAAGTAAGGGCATTATCAGGAACGAAGAGTACAGGGAGTATGGAAGCTGCCGTAACTATTGCGGAAAATAATATAAAAAATGCAGAGAGCGCTTATAATGACAGTAAGAAGGTATATGAAGACAATAAAGAACTATATGGCTCCGGCGCAATATCAAAAAGTGAACTTGACAGGTGTGAAAAGGCTGTGAAAGATGCTGAGATCGCATTGAAAAACGCAAAGCTTAATTATAATACCGCTGTTGATAATCTGAATGAAACTAGGAAAGCAAATTCCCAGTCAGCGAGCAGTACAAGTATAGATATAGAAATGCAGGAGCAGACCTTGAAAGGAACCATTTTAAATATCTCAAATCTTGAAGCTAAGCTGAAAAGGATAAATGAAAGTGTCCTTAGTCCCATAGAAGGCACAATAAGTGAATTGAATGTCATACAGGGGGCATATACCAGTAATATGCAGGCTGCATACAAGGTTGTGAATCCCCACAAAGTCCGTGCCAAGGCAAGAGTAAGTGAATTCAACATAAGAAATGTTATGGTTGGGCAAAATGTTGAAATTTCCGGAGATGCAATAGACAAGGAAAAGAAAATATCCGGGAAGGTTATCAGTATTTCACCCACTGCAGTAAAAAACATGACCAGTAATGGAGAAGAAACTGCCTTTGAAGTACTGATATCAACTGATAATAGCGAAAATATCCTAAAACCGGGTTTGAATGTAACCTGCAACATCTTCACTGTAGAAAAGAAAGGTATAGTTGTTGCAGAGCTGAACATGCTTGATACAGATAAGGATGATAACAAATTTGTCTATTTAGTCAGTGCAAATGATAATGTGATGAAGAAAACTATGGTGAAAACGGGAATCACATCCGACATGAGTACAGAAATCGTTGAAGGTCTCAAAGAGGGGGATGCTGTGGTACTAGACCCGCAACCTACATTCAAGGATGGTGCAAAAGTTAAAATAATGGAAGAAGAAAAGAAATGAGGTTGAGGGTATGAATTTCTCGGAAAGTGTTAAGCAGGCACTGGACAGCCTTAGAGCGAACAAATTGCGTTCGATTCTTACCATGATAGGCATCATAATGGGAGTTTTCTCTGTTATAACCATACTTGCAGTAGGAAATGCAACTCAAGGATATATAGATTCTCAGTTTGAAAAGCTCGGTGCAAATGTTATAAGCTTTATGTACAGATCATCAGGAAGCTATGACCCAAGCAAGGCTTTAAAATTTGATGATATGGATACAATTAGAAAAGCGGCGCCAGAGATAAAAAACATCGCTACAAGCATACAAAGAAACGGAACCTTGAGGATTGGTTCCAAGACCAGAGAAGCCCTTGTATATGGTGTTACTTCACAGTTTAAGAATTTTGACCCGAAGGAAATGCTACATGGAAGGTATATCAGTGATATTGATGAAGATGCAAAAACCAAAGTTGTAATTGTTGATGAGAAATTTGCACTCAGGTACTTCAAAAAAACTGATATAATCGGTGAGACGATAAATTTCAAGACCTCCTGGGGCGCTATGAACCTTAAGGTGGTAGGTGTTACAAAAAGCGGGGAAGATTTGTTTGGAAGCATGCTTGATAATGAGAATTTTCCTGCATTCATATATGTGCCTATTACCACGTTGCAAGAGTTTTATTTCAACTTTAAGGGACTCGACAGTATAAGTGTTTCTGTAGTGGATAAGGAGAAAACAAAAAGTGTAAGCGACCGTGTTATAAAAGCTCTTGAAATGAAGCATGGTGCGGTAGGTAAATATTTTGCACGGAACTCACAGGATGAACAGAAAATTTTCTCAACAATTACAAACGTTATATCTGCAGTATTACTTGTAATTGCTATAATAACGCTTATAGTCGGGGGAATCGGGATAATAAACATACTTCTTGTATCTGTAACTGAGCGAATCAGGGAAATAGGTATAAGAAAAGCACTAGGTGCCAGAAAGAAGGATATTATTATTCAGTTCATTACCGAATCCATAATAATGACAGGGCTGAGTGGACTAATAGGCATAGCACTGGGAATAATTGCAGGGGCGGTTATTTCAGCGCAGCTTAAAATTCCTCAGGTAGTGGATTTTAAAATTATTATAATGGCTTTCCTGGGCTCTGTTACATTAGGTCTGATGTTTGGAGTATATCCTGCAAAGAGAGCAGCAGATCTCGATCCTATTGAATCATTAAGATATGAATAGAATCAAAAAGGGGTAAATTCAATTTACCCCTCCTATACTTCATGTAAGAAATATGTATTATACAATCAACTGATAAAAAGGGCGGCGTAACAAACTTTAGTTTTCGCCACCCTTTTTGCTGCTTTAGAAGGTTATGTACTGATCATATTATTTGTATACAATTTTCCTTATTGTCTCTGTGGAAAGGCAGTATTCCTCAGCAAGTTCTTCAATACTTGCTTTGTGAAAATATTTATTTCTGATTTCTTCATTGCGCTGTTTGTAAAATACTCTTGCACCTGAACCATGCCCCCACTTTTTACGTTCTATACTGCTTGGAATATACAGGGTTTCACCAGAAGCATATTTTTGCACTTCTTTCAACAGTTCGTCTGGAAGAATATCGGATGCATTTCTATATTTCATTGAATGCACCCCTCTAACTGTTTTTTTTCAAAAACTGCTCCAGGGTGTCATACTTGTTCAGAATAACGCCATGATTTTCAATCACGGAAATGATATACTGCTCCAATTCCTCCGCTCTTTGTTTAAAGGCGCTGAGGTTTACTGTATCAAAACTCCCGAGCAAATCCATTTCGCGCAGGCCAAATTCTTCTTTGATAATGTTGAGTTCGTGCTGCAAATTAATTGCATCCAGGAAAGCCCTCTGGTAATTTTGGGTATCACAATGATAATAAATTCTTCGCCATGTCAATGAACCTTCCTCATACCAGTCCGCTAAGTCTTCATAGTTAGGTGATTTTGCTTTCTCAATCTTTGTCGGTTTGTGTGCTGAGATGAATTTTCGTGCTGTGCTAATGATTTCATGGCTGAGATTTTTCAATTCTTCAACCGACTTTGCTCTGACAATTGCTTCGTAATGTGCGGTGAAATTTTCGGGTATTTCTTTCATCTGTGCCAGCTCTATGGTTTCCAAATCAAGTCTCTGCCTAAAGTATGTGCCATTGATGCAAGCGACAGCAATGGATAGATAGTGAGCAATAAATCCTGCTGCCATCCTCACCTTATAAAGCAAATCTTCAAACATCATGGTACGGTAAATTTCCATGGCGGTATCCAATTTCTCAAGAGCCTTTTTCAACATGAAGTCTTTATCCTGTAAGTTGGCTTTCAGCTTTTCCTGCATTGCAATAAAATGATTTTTGTCTTCTTCACTGCGGAAATACAGAATTTTGGCATCTGCTAAACCATATGTGAAATCATCATTAAAATCCGCCATATTCTCGATGCGCTCCCACGAACGAGGGTACAGATCGTGACCTACACCGTCGATGATGAAGGTCTGTGCTAGCTTATTTCCACTCTCGTTTGCAGGCACAAAATAGTCAAAGCACTCACCATGACAATCATTTTCCAATGAATGCCCTGAAATTGCTATCAGTAGAGCGACATCATCTTTGTATTTCTTCTGTATTTGGGTGATAGCCCAGTTTGTCAGTTCTTTTTGTGTTGGTTTCATTTTATGGTCACCCCATTATTAATTGTGTTAAGAAACGGCCATTCTCTTACGACATAAGTATATAAGCATATGAGAGTTAAAACAATGCCGAGATTTATTATAAGAATTTTTACCCAGAAAAGTCCTTTTTTATATATTCAAAACGGTCACTTATTGCTATACCGTGAATCAACCTCTTTTCTAAAGCGACTTAAAGATAAAATTATTTTAAAACTTTGTTTTGCTAAGACAATTAAAATGTATTTTTATAAGATACCATATTCCTGCCTTTTCTTTTTGAATGGTATAAACCATCATCTGCAGCTGCAATAAGTTCTTTTACTGTGTTTCCGTCCTGCGGATAACAAGATATGCCTATAGATACCGTGAAATTAGGCGATTCGGTTTCCTCAACTCTTTTCCGGAAACGTTCCGCAACCAGTTTTGCCTGAGGAACCGTTGCACCGGGAAGTACTGCTATGAATTCATCTCCTCCATATCTTCCAAGTGAATCCATATCACGCAAACTGTTTTTTGCCAACAACGCTAGCTTCTTTATGCACTTGTCTCCTGTTATGTGACCAAGAGTATCATTAATCGTTTTAAACTTGTCTATATCAAACATTAATACCGAGAACACGCTTCCAGCCTTTGATGATGAAATCAGGACTGATATGGTATCGAGAATGGCAGCCTTGTTGAGTGCCTTGGTTAATGAATCAGTCCTGGATATATTGATCAGCACTTCGTTTGACCTTTCAATCTCAAGGACTCTTTTTCTCACTTCCAGGTTAAGATTTTTATCGACAGCTGCGAGTTTTTTTTCTGTCTCATGCACTTTTTTCAAAAGTTTTATAAAAGTCTCCCTGTAAAAATAAAGTATAAGTATTGAATATGCACCAACATGGCAAAAAAGTGATATATATTCAATGATAGTATTCTGCACCAGCAGTTTGAGCAAGCTCTGTATAAGCAGTAAGACCGCAGACCAGAAGATCAGGCTCTTATTACCTTTTTCCTTCCTCAGAATAAATAGTATCATAACTGTAGATAGTATTAGACATAAGACACCAAAATGTGAAGTGCAGATAAGTTTTTGAATAGCTGTTGAGTTTAGCACCAAAGTTAGAAGAATTGCAGGCAATATTACAACTAAAAGAAATACTGTCCCGTAATGTTTCTTCTTCGGATTTATAGCCATTATCAAAAACAGTGATAAATACATAAAGGCTTGTGCCAGATATAGTACGGGGTAGGCAAGGCTTCTGTTTTTGGTAAGAACTGAGAAAATGCCAAGTATTAATGTAACTATAAAACATAACCCCTTAAGTTTTATAATTGATTTTTCCGTGTTGATAAAAAGAGCGAAGGCCAGGATCGAAAATGAAAAACATACGGCAGCGATAAAAGTCAGTTGACTTAGAGTATTAGTATAGTACATTGATATCCCCCCTGGTGTAGTTAATGGTTTACTGTTGTCAATTATTTTATCGGATAAATAATTGAATTTCAAAACATATAAATGAACGGATACTTGCAGATACTATATTTTGTTTATATCGCATTGCAGTAGATTAACCTGTTGTGCTAGTTAGTTTTAGTTGCAAGTCTCGTTCCAAGGTATCTCAGAAATTGCAACCGTATGTTTGAAAAGCTTAGACATGGAGGCCGGCATGAAAAGGATAGTAAGTGTAAGTATAGGTTCTTCTTCCCGTGATAAATGTGTTGAGACTGATATAATGGGGTATAGATGCAGTATAGAAAGAATCGGGACAAACGGCAGTATAAGAAAGGCGATTGATACTATAAAGGAGCTGGATGGAAAGGTTGATGCCTTCGGAATGGGTGGAATAGATTTGTATCTTACATCAGGGTCTAATAAAAGACATGTGATAAGAGAAGCCGTACCGATAAAAGAGGCTGCCAGAAACACTCCTATTGTTGATGGTACAGGGATAAAAAATACTTTGGAAAAAAATGTGATTGATTATATAGAAGCGAATAAAATCATTGATCTGAAAGGGAAAAGGGTATTGATAACTTCAGCAGCAGATAGATTCAGAATGGCTAAAGCTTTTGTCGAGTATGGATGTGACGTGATTATCGGAGACCTCATCTTCGCTTTGGGGATTCCGATAAAGATCAAAAGACTAGATACCTTCAGGAGGGTTGCAGATGCAGCAATTCCGATTGTATCAAAACTGCCCTTTGAAATGCTGTATCCTACAGGAGACAGGCAGAAAGAAAACAATCATAAAAGATTTTCAAAATACTATTGGAATTCTGATATAATTGCGGGAGATTATCACTATATCAAAAAATACATGCCGGAAAATATGGAAGGAAAAATTGTAGTTACAAATACTGTTACGCCTGAAGATGTAAATATGTTGAGAGCCAGAGGAGTAATGCAGCTTGTTACAACTACACCCGAATGGGATGGAAGGTCTTTTGGGACAAATGTAGTTGAAGCCTTAATAGTGAGCTTATCCGGTAAAAATCCTGAAGAGCTTTCGGAAGAGGATTATCACGATATGCTGAATGAATTGAGGTTTAGGCCAAGGGTAGAATGGCTGAACTAAAAACGGGCTGGAACAGACCAGCCCGTTTGTGCTTACCCTAATTTTCTTTTGAGCATATAACCCCAGAACATTCCCTTTGCAAATGCAAAGACTACTATGCCGGCTGCAACTGCTACATTTAGTACCAGGCTATTTTCCTCATCCTTTTCATTGTTTTGTTTCTGATATACCCTTGGATGTCTTCTATATCTAGCGTATTCCACCTTATCGCCTCCTAATATTTCTTACCTTTATTATTTTCAAAGTTATTGCGTAATATTTATGGATAAGAAATTTGGATAAACGTATATGACTATTCCATTGAGCTGAAAATCATAAAGCAGCTGGACACATACTCATTTGCAAGGCATGTATAAATTGTCTGTGCAAAAATTGAGTTTATGGCAATTGTTTTTAGAAAGGTAGACTTACCTGATGCATTTGAGCCAGTGATAAGCACAGGCTTATTTATTTTTAGTGAATTGGGGACAGGTCTATTAATAAGAGGGTGGTATATATCCTTAAATGATATTGAGATATCATAGTTATTTGAGTTTTTAGTTAATTGAGGATTGGAGTAATAGGTCAGGCTGTCTCTGTATGAAGCAATAACTATTAGTCTGCTATCGATTCTATTTCATTTGGACTGTAATTAATTCCAGGTTCACTGGCCCATTGCTCCACAAGCTTTCTTTTGAGAGCTTTCAGATTTCTTTTCTTGTTTAGATACATATAAATGAAAAAGACGCAAATGATTAATATGATAATAATCAGATATTCAAGTATTGTAGTCATTTCAAATACTCCTTTTAAGCGGGGGTTGCTGCATTATCTTATTATAACATCCTGCAAATGGGTTTAAAAGAATATGTTTACAATCTGAATCTGATTAAATGCTGGGTTTATTTGTCATAAAAAATTAATTTTCCAGATATTGAATAATGATGCCTTTTTTTATTATACTATTAATGTAAAATCGTGGTTGAGGAAATGACGGAAGGAAGGTTCGGATGAATAACATAATAGAGGAAAAAGTCACTAAAGTAGCTTCGTATAACGGAATTGATGTTTACAATATTAAGACAAATAAGTTTAAAACCAACTCTATAAATATTTTCTTTCATGATAACTTGAGTAGGGAAAATGCTTCAAAAAACGCACTTATCCCTGCTGTTTTACGCAGGGGCTGCGTCCCATTCCCCTCTTTTCAGGAGATTGCTTTATACCTTGAAGGGCTCTATGGAGCAGCTTTTGACTGCGGTGTAGTAAAAAAGGGAGAACGTCAGATAATACAGTTTTATACGGAATTTGTTGCAGATGAGTATACAGTTGAAAAGGCAGACTTATTAGAAAATACATTTAACCTTTTGATTGATATAATAACCAATCCTGTATTGGAAAGCGGGCATTTTAAGACAGAATACGTAGCGCAGGAAAAAGAAAACCTTAAGCGGCTTATAGAGGGCAGGGTAAATGATAAAGTTCAATATGCCGTAGACAAGTGTTTTGAAGAAATGTGCAGAGATGAACGTTTTGGTATATTTGAATATGGCGCTGTATCCGATTTGGATTCAATAGATGCGGCGAATTTATATGAGCACTATAAGACTTTTTTGGAAAGTCTGCCAATAAGTATATATTTTACCGGCAATACAAGCGAAGAACGGATAAAAGCTCTTACAGGCAGATTATCCGGCATTAATAGGAATAACCTGAAAAATGTTGATATAAGCAAAGTAGGGAAAGATGTAAAAGAAATAAAGAATATCACTGAAAAAATGAGTGTAAATCAGGCAAAACTTTCTCTTGGCTTCAGAACAAATACAGCATCCAATGATAAGGACTATTATTCTCTTCTGGTATATAACGGTATTCTTGGCGGAGGCATGCATTCTAAACTGTTTCAGAACGTGAGAGAAAAAGGAAGTCTGGCTTACTATGTATTTTCACGCTTGGAGAAATTTAAAGGCTTGATGGTAATAAGCAGCGGAATAGAAAGCCAGAATAAGGACAAAGCCATGGATATAATTCTCCGGCAAATAGATGATATAAAAAACGGGGAAATTTCCGATTATGAGTTTGATTCAACTATCAAGACCATAGAAACAGGAGTAAAATCGCTTAGGGATAGTCAGCTGCATATTGTGGATTTTTATCTGAGCCAAGCCGTTGTAGATACAAATGATAGTTTCAGTACAATTATCGAAAAAGTAAAGAATGTATCAAAAGAAGATGTTATAGATATTTCAAAAAGGGTAGTACTTGATACTGTTTATTTTCTTACAGGATATTAGGCACAACTCCGGATATCCCTGTTGCTGATAAATCAGAGAGTTAGGGAAGTCTATGGAACGGCAGGAGTATATATTTGGTAAAAGGAGATAAAATATGGATATAAAAACTATTGAATATAAGAATATTAATGAATTGATGTACATGTATGAACACAAAAGCGGATTGAAAGCTTTTGTGGTGCCAAAGAAGGGGTATTCAAAAAAATATGCTACATTTGCTACACATTTTGGCTCCATAAATAATGAATTTATTATTCCGGGTGAGGCTGAAACTACTAAAGTACCTGACGGAATTGCACACTTTCTTGAACATAAACTGTTTGAACAAGAGGACGGCAGTGTAATGGATAAGTTTTCGCAATTGGGATCCAGCCCTAATGCTTATACCGGATTCGGTCAGACAGTTTACTTGTTTTCAAGTACAGACAGATTTGATGAAAATTTTAAACTTTTACTAAATTATGTTCAGAATCCTTATATTACTGAGGAAAGTGTTGAAAAAGAAAAAGGAATTATAGGTCAGGAGATAAAAATGTATGAGGATGATCCAGGATGGCGGGCTTTTTTCAACCTGCTGGGAGCATTTTACAAAAATAATCCTGTGAGGATAGATATTGCCGGAACTATTGAATCTATAGCAGAAATAAACAGGGACGTACTATATAGATGCTATAATACTTTTTATCATCCTTCAAATATGATTATACTTGTGGTAGGTGATGTTGACCCGAAAGAAGTTTTTCAGCATGTGGAGAGTGAACTTAAAAACACACAGGAGAGACCGGAAATCAAGAGGATTTTTCCACAAGAACAGGAATCACTAAACAAGGATTATGCAGAACAAGCGCTGGCAGTATCAACACCGCTTTTCCAAATGGGATTCAGGGATAATACACATAATACTAAAGGTATTGAAGCTTTGAAAAGAGAAGTTGCCGTAAAACTCCTGTTGGAAATGATAATGGGAAGAAGTTCAGGGCTTTACAATGAGATGTACGAGGAAGGCCTTATAAACAGCACTTTTGAATTTGATTATACAATCGAGGAAAATTATGCTTTTTCCATGTTTGGCGGCGAATCTGTTGATCCTTTAAAAGTAAGGGAAAGAATATCCGGTGCTATTAAAGATATTAAAAGTAAGGGACTTGATAAGGATAGCTATGAACGCATAAAAAGGGCCATGACAGGAAGATTCATAAAACAGTTGAATTCTGTAGAGAGAATATCTCATACTTTTATTTCGGTGTATTTTCGAGGAGTCAATATGTTTGATTATTATGAAGTTTATGATAAAATTACCTTTGAATATATAAACGATGTTTTTAGTGACCACTTTAACCTTAATAATCTTGCACTTTCAGTAATAAAGCCTGTTTCGGCAGGGTAGGGATATTAATAATATCAAAAGATAACTCTGGATTGAGTAATATAAACAAGGGGGATTAAAGAAAATGATTGAGTTTCCAAAGTTGGGGCTGAAATTTGCAATTGATAGAGTTGCATTTCAGGTGTTCGGTATTGATATTTTCTGGTATGGGATAATAATTGCGTTTGGGTTTCTTCTGGCTGTGCTTCTGGCTATGAAAAACAGCAAAAAATTTGGGATAGAGCCTGAAAACATTATTGATCTGGTATTGATAGCGGTTCCTGTTTCGATAGTTCTCGCAAGATTATATTATGTTTTGTTTAACTGGAGCGAATTTAGTGACAATATACTGTCAGTGTTTAATACAAGACGTGGCGGCCTTGCTATATATGGCGGAATAATTGGTGCTTTTTTATCGGCATACTTTTTTGCCAGATGGAAGAAAATCGGAGTGCTAAAACTTTTCGATCTGGGCGTGCCTTACCTGGTACTAGCTCAAGCTATAGGCAGGTGGGGAAATTTTGTGAACCAGGAAGCCTTCGGAACCAATACAACACTACCTTGGGGCATGACAGGTGACTCAATAAAAATGCAACTTTATAGCATGCGCGAAAACCTGGGTATGGATGTCACCCCGGATTTGCCAGTACATCCTACTTTTCTTTATGAGTCATTACTGAACTTTCTGATTTTTATTTTTCTTATATTATACAGGAAAAAGAGGAAGCTGGAAGGTGGCGTTTTCTTTCTGTATATGATTTTATATGGAATAGGAAGGGCCTTTATTGAAGGAATAAGGACCGACAGCCTGATGCTTGGTAATTTCAGAGTTTCACAGGCTTTGGGAATAATTCTCGCGATTACGTTTACAGCAGTATTTATTATAAGAAGAAAAAAGGCAGCAGAGATAAGTGCTGAAGAAGTAGTTGAATTGGGAGCAAGCAGTTATGGCACAGTTCTGAGGGAACTAGAACAGAAAGAGTCTGTTGATAATACAGAAACAGATAATAACAATGATAGTAGTACTGATGTACCAAATGACAACCATACGCCCGAGAGTGACGAGTATACCGGAAATAACGCTGGAAACGATAAATCAGAAGCTGATATAGGAACAGGTGTCGAAAGCAAAGATATAATTAATGAAGATGGGAAAAAATAGAAAATTATAGTTGATTATTGGTGATAAATATAATAAAATAGTATTAGTAAATCATGATTTACATTTGTATTCAGAATACTAAAGATGACGGTGGTGGCGAATATGGTTGAAGTTCAAATTGAAGCGCTGCAAAATGAGTTGAACCATCTGATTGACAGAGGGTATAATTTTACGGAAGTGTATGAGTTGAGTGTCAAGCTGGATAAATTAATATTGCAGTACTACAATGAAAGAAAAGTTTAGGTGTATAATGAAAAATATACCTATGGATTAACTTAATTAATTAATGTTATGATTATAAACTAGTATTATGTCTTTTGTAATACTAGTTTTGTTTTAGTAATTATGATAGAATTTATTGACGGATAGCTATATTGAACGGAAGTTTCTGTATATCGGGAAATGATAATACTATAAGAGGATGATAAAAGTTTTTATATAGACAGGTGAATTGACTATGTATTTTGTTGAAAAAACCAGAGGCCTGAATTACTTCAGATATTATGATTATGTGTTGTTTATTTCAGTTTTACTTCTATCCGGAATAGGTATGGTTGCATTATACAGTGCAACTCTGTCAATGGATGATTTTAATATGGTAGTTAAGCAAGGTGTGGCTCTTGGTATAGGAATAGTGCTTTCTTTAGCAATAAGCTTTTTTGACTATAAAGATTTTAAAACCGTTGGAATCATATTTTATCTGATAAGTATTGTATTGCTTATATATGTCATTTTTAAAGGTACCGGAGCTACACAGTGGGGGAGCAACAGCTGGATGAAAGTGCCGGTTTTTGGGAGTTTTCAGCCATCAGAAATTGCAAAGATAACCTTTGTAATAGTAATTTCCACTTTCCTGGAAAGGTTAAAGGAAGGGCAGGAACAGCAAGGTAGAAATCTGTTGAAATTCATAATATATTCAGCTATACCTATTGGGTTGGTTATACTTCAAAAGGATTATGGTACTTCGATGGTGTTTATTTTTATGTTTTTTATCATACTATATATTTATGGATTACGGTATAAATATATATTTATGGGTCTGATTGCTTCCATACCCTGTGCAGTGTTAGCATGGATATTTCTTCTTAACCAAAAGAGAAAAGACAGAATTCTTACCTTTATTTTTCCCGATTTAGCTGACCCTTTAAGTAACGGTTTTCATATAAAATATGCAATAAGAGCTATCGGTTCCGGGAAATTATCCGGAAAAGGTATTTTTCAGGGGATACAGACACAGCGAGGCATAGTACCAGTAAAGGAATCCGACTTTATATTTACGGTAATTGGTGAAGAACTTGGCTTTATAGGTTGTATAGTAGTAGTAGCACTAATTTATATAATTCTGATGAGGTGCATATATATTGCTAAGAATTCAAGGGACTTATACGGCTCGTTCCTTGTATCGGGACTGACAGCTATGATGGGTTTCCATTTCATTGAAAATATCGGTATGAATATAGGCATACTTCCTATCACCGGCGTTCCTCTACCGTTTATAAGCCAGGGAGGAAGTGCCATGGTAACCAACTATATAGCCATTGGGATTATCTTAAGTGTTTCAATACGAAGGAAACGAACGATATTTAACAGTTCCCAGTGAGAAAACATAAATAAGCAGGGGCTGCGCACTAAGTAACTAGTGCACAGCTCCTTTTTATTTAGTAGGTCTTATGCCCTATCTTATATTTTTTTTGCTCAAATTTCCAAATTTGTCTTGATTATTTATATGATTTGCAATAAAATAACTATAGAAGTGGTGGAAAGTGGAGTGAAGTGGTGGAAAAAACCAAAATGTGAGGTGAAATAATTGTTCTATGGTGAATACCAGCATACGATAGACCCTAAAGGCAGGGCTATTGTACCTTCCAGGTTCAGGGAAGGCCTTGGTGAGAAATTCATATTGACCAAAGGTCTGGATAACTGTTTGTTTGCGTATTCATCACAGGAATGGAGCAACCTTGAAGCAAAGCTAAGATCACTGCCTTTCACCGATAAGGATGTAAGAGCTTTTGTAAGATTCTTTTTTGCAGGTGCAAGCGAATGTGAAGTGGACAAGCAGGGAAGAATATTAATTCCGCAAAATTTAAGAGAATATGCCGGTTTGGAAAAAGATATTTATATTATAGGTGTTTCTACCAGAGTTGAGATATGGGATAAGGAAAAATGGGAAAACTATAGTGGGGACGATAATGTAAGTGCGGACAAGATTGCTGAGAAAATGTCTATGCTGGGTATATAGTTGTTAATGGCAGACGTTGAAAGTTTAGAACAAATAAAGCTGCAATCTAGGAAGGTAAATTAGAGGTAATAGGTATGGAATTCAGCCATAAACCGGTTTTGTTAGATGAATGTATTGAAAACTTGGATATAAAGCCTGATGGGGTTTATATAGATGGGACTTTAGGTGGAGCCGGACATTCGACAGAGATATATAAAAGGTTATCTGCAAAAGGGTTGTTAATAGGAATAGACCAGGATGCATTTGCACTGGAAACATCCAGTAGCAGACTTCAGAGTTTGGGCGGACAAGCAGGACTAATATTTGTAAACAGAAATTTCAGATATATTAAGGAAATATGTATGGAAAACAAAATAGAAGCAGTTGATGGGATACTGATGGATCTTGGCGTATCATCCCACCAGCTGGATGAGTCCGAGAGGGGTTTCAGCTATCAAAAAGATTCACCTCTGGATATGAGGATGGATAGAAGACAGGAATTAAGCGCAGAAGCTGTAGTTAATGAATATTCTGAAGAAAGTATAAAAAGAATTATTCGCGAGTATGGAGAAGAAAAATGGGCAGCACGAATCGCTGCATTTATTGTAAAGGCAAGAGATGATAAGAGGATAAGAACTACAGGGGAATTAGTAGATATAATCAAAGCGGCAATACCTAGTGCTGCAAGACGTGAGGGACCACACCCTGCAAAGAGGACATTCCAAGCAATCAGAATTGAAGTGAACAGTGAGCTGGAAATATTGGAAAAGGCTGTGGATGACTCAATTGAAGTATTAAGACCTGGAGGAAGGTTGTGTATCATTACTTTTCATTCTCTTGAAGACAGGATAATAAAGACGGAATTCCAGAAAAAAGTTAACCCTTGCATATGTCCCTCAACTTTTCCGGTATGTGCATGCGGATTAAGGCCAAGAGCAGAGCTTGTATCGAGAAAACCGATACTGCCTACTGAAGAAGAGGTTGCAAACAATCCCAGAGCAAGGAGTGCAAAACTGAGGGTAATTCAAAAGATATAAGGTTACTTAAGAAAAAATTATGCATAAATAAGGTTGGTATACAAAAGATTGTAAAATACAAAAGAGTATTAATCAGTAACAAGACACAAAAGATATTCTAATTTACAAAAGCTAAAATTATAAAGTTTACAAAAGAAAAAATGAAAGACAAGAAACAGAAGATAAGTTTTGATGCATGTGATTTGTTTGCCGGAGGACTGGTTTTCCCAGTCCCCGGATTTATTGTCTTTCACATCGCAAAAAGCTTGAAATGGAATGGTACCCGCTACCTAAAAAAGTATGAGTTGAGGTGAATTAATTGGCTGATATGAAACATAAATATGTATATGGTACTGCTGCCGAAAAAATTCAATATGATGTATACGAGGAAAACAACGTTCTCAGGCAGAAAAAGCAGCAGCGCAGTAGTAATAAAGTAAAAGTCAAAATGATACTCAACATATTGTTTGTTTTTGCTCTGGGTGCCATAATAGCCCTTAGATATGCCATGATAACCGAAATAAGCTACAATATAGACAAAAAAACAAAAGAATACAATAAAATAGTAAATGAGAATTCCAGATTAAAAGTAGCTATAGAGGAAAACATGAATATATCCAAGATAAAAGACATAGCTGAGGGAAAGCTTGGAATGCAGAAGCCTGATAAATATCAGATTGTATATGTGAATGTTCCAAGGAATGACTTCTCAATGGTGTCGGAAAAATATAAGGATTCTGACGAATCAAAAGGTGCAGTTGCAGCAGTTATTGACAAGCTTGGTAAAATAACCGAGTTATTGTACTAGCAATAAAAATATACAAAGTACTGATATTTTAGTATAATGCATTAAAGTATCCAGGAATTGTAGACTGTGGATAGTATAAAATTTATTTTTATACAGTCTATGGTCTTTTTTATGTATTTAACTAAAATGCCTTGGATTTCAGGTTGTGTTTATTGCATATAGAAGGTAAACTTAGATATATTAATGAAATAAGTTGAATAAAATTAAATGACAGATGCGGTTGTTGATACATAATACTATGTGAAAACATGAATTTAATGTTTTATTGGGGGGACAAATTTTGGCTGGACCAAGTTTACTGATAAAAAAGAGGCTTATTATCTTACTTGTAAGTTTTTCTATTCTGATTACTGCGCTAATAGTCAGACTGGCCTGGATTCAGATATTTAAAGGAGACTGGTATCAAAAGGAAGCATATCAGCAGCAAACAAGAGGACGTGACATCAGCCCCAAGCGGGGAAAGATATATGACAGGAATGGCAAAGAACTGGCAATCAGTGCATCTGTAGAAAAGGTTATCATAAATCCGCAACAGGTGAGGGACTCGGACATGAGTGATGAAGCAATTGCAGGAGATATGGCTGTAATGCTGGATATGGATAGTGAAACCATATTGAAAAAGGTAAAAAAGAGAAGCAGTTACGAGGTTATCAAGAGAAAGATTTCTAAAGATACCGGAGACAAGATAAGAGAATGGTGCAAGAAAAATGATATTGCCGGTGTTTATATAGATGAAGATACAAAACGCTTCTATCCTAACAGAAACCTCGCCGCGCATGTTTTGGGATTTACAGGTGATGATAATCAGGGGCTGGATGGAATTGAAGCTATAATGGACGCATATTTAAAGGGAATTCCCGGTAAGATTCTCAGCGAAACTGACGCAAGAGGCAGAGAGTTACCTATAAAAGAGGAAAAACATATAGGGGTGCAGGATGGAGCTAATGTTGTACTTACAATAGACGAAACAATTCAGTACTTTGCTCAGAAAGCGCTGGAAAAGGCTATTGATGATAACAAGCTAATGAATGGTGCAAGTGCGATTGTCATGGATCCCAGAAATGGAGATATTCTTGCTTTGGTTTCAAAGCCGGATTTTGATTTGAATGACCCATGGGGTGCTCCTCCGGGGGAGGATCCGAATACATGGAATGGAAGGACTAAGGAAGGTATTCAGAAGCTTCAGAAGACAGTTTGGAGAAATAAAGCTGTTGTAGATACTTATGAGCCAGGATCTACATTTAAAGCTATTACCTCAGCTGCAGGCCTGGAAGAGGGTGCTGTAACCCCTGATACTCAAACCAGTGACTTTCCGATCAGTGTGCAGGGACACACAATATACTGCTGGAGAAGGGGAAGAGAGCATGGAAATGAAACATTCAGACAGGGTGTATATTTTTCCTGCAACCCTGTATTTGTAAAGGTGTCCCAAAGCCTGGGACCAAAGAAGTTTTTTGACTATGTAAGAGCTTTCGGATTTTACGACAGGACAGAAATCAGCCTTCCGGGAGAAGCAAAGAGTATTATGTTCAAAAATCCTAAAGAAATCGATATGGCTGTATCGTCTTTTGGACAGAGATTTCAGATAACTCCCTTACAGTTAATCTCTTCATATACCGCTATAGCAAATGGTGGAAAGCTGATGAAACCTCGGATTGTTAAGGAAATTACCGATTCGGAAGGAAATATTATTGAACGTTTTGAACCTGAGGTTGTAAGGAATGTAATTTCCAAGAAGACATCCGATACTTTGAGAGAAATACTTGAAGGTGTTGTATCGGAAGGTACCGGAAAAAATGCATATATAAGCGGCTATCATGTTGCAGGTAAGACAGGAACTTCTGAAACTACGATTAAAGACAGATATATAGCTTCTTTTTCCTCGTTTGCACCTGCAGATAATCCCGTCATTTGTGTACTTGTAGTACTTGATTACCCTAAGGGGCCGTTTGGACATCAAGGAGGGGTTATAGCTGCACCTGTGGCCAAATCAATACTGGAAGATACTCTGGAATACCTTGGCGTAGAGAAAAGGTATACGGAGAAGGACAAAGAAATGATGACAGAACAGGTATTTGTGCCTGATATAAGAGGGAAAAGCATTGCCGAGGCAAGAAAGGTATTGTCGGCAGCCCAATTTGATCTTAAGTTTAAAGTTGAGGGTGAAGGTTATAATAATGATACGGTTGTTGTTGATCAGACGCCTAAACCGGGCATCAGTTTGAATAAAAAATCAGTTGTGATATTGTATACCTATAAACCCAAGCAGCAAAAGATGATAAAAATACCGGATGTACGAAACAAAACTATAGATGAAGCTACACAGACCCTGAATAAACTTGGCCTGAATATAAAAGTAAATGGAGATGGGGTAGCATTCGGACAGGAATATGAGCCTGGTGCAGAGGTAGAAAAGGGCGATGTCATAAATGTTGATTTCAGACATCCTGATACGGAATAGCCAGGCTGATATAAGCTTCTATAGCCATATTTATTTTGACTAGCAGAATGGAGGATATATATGTTACTGGAACAGTTAATAGACGGATTGGAAATACTAGATTACAAAGGCAATATGAAAACAGAAGTCAGTGGAATTGCATATGATTCGAGAAAAGTAAAAATGGGGACTGCTTTTGTTTGTATAGAAGGATTTAATGTTGATGGGCATGAGTATATTCCCGCTGCTGTTGAAAATGGAGCAAAAGTTCTTTTTGTACAAAAGCATGTAGATGTGTCTGATGAAATTACAGTTATTAAGGTGAAAAATACCCGCTACGCACTGGCAAGAATTTCAGATGTTTTTTATGGGCATCCATCAGGCAGGTTTACACTAGTGGGTATTACCGGAACTAAAGGTAAAACAACAACTACTTTTATGATAAAATCTATCTTGGATAAAGCAAATCATAAAGTAGGTCTGGTAGGAACACTGGGGAGCCGTATAGGTGAAGAGGTGCTTGCTACAGAGAGAACCACCCCTGAATCCTATGATTTACAAGCATTATTTTCTGATATGGTAGAAAAAGATGTAAACAGTGTAATTATGGAGGTTTCCTCACAAGGTCTGGAACTCCATAGGGTAGGTGGGTGCGATTTTGACATAGGAGTGTTTACAAATATCTCACAAGATCATATAGGACCAAAGGAACATCCGGATTTTGAACATTATCTCAACGCAAAAATCAAGCTGTTCAGTATGTGTAAAATGGGTCTTGTGAATATAGACAGCAAATATGGGGAAGAGGTAATAAAAAGAGCGAAGTGTGAAGTTTTTACTTACGGTATCGATAAGGATGCTGATATCAGGGCTACAGATATAGCCACAAACCCGGACAATGTCGAATTCAAAGTGAAAACTCCATGGGGAGAAGGTAATATTAAAGTGAATATTCCAGGGAAATTTACCATATACAATTCCCTTGCTGCTATAGGGGTTTGTTTGAAGATGGGAATACCTTTAGATATAATTGCTTCTGGACTTGAAAAGGTAAGTGTACCCGGTAGGGCTGAAATAGTTGAAACAGGCAGAAATTTTACAATTATGATTGACTATGCACATACACCGGATAGTCTGGAAAATATTCTGACTACAGTAAAAGGTTACACTCCTGGCAGGCTTGTATGCCTATTCGGGTGTGGAGGAGACCGTGATAGGTCAAAAAGGCCTGTAATGGGCGAAATATCCGGCAAGATTGCGGATTTTACTGTCATAACTTCCGATAATCCAAGAACCGAAGAACCTGTTGAAATCATAAATGATATTGAAGAAGGAATTAAAAAGACAAATGCTGAATATATAAAAATAGTAGACAGACGTCAGGCTATCAGCTACGCTATTGAAAATGCACAAATGAATGACATAATAGTATTGGCAGGCAAAGGACATGAGACATATCAGATATTTAAAGATAAAACAATACATTTTGATGAAAGGGAAGTAGTACGGGAAATATTGGACCAATCTACTACCGGGAAATAACAGAACAAGTTTGGTGTATTCGCTAATAAGAAAAAGTAACCGGCAACAGGAGGAAGGACAATGCAAAAAATTACATGCAGTCAAATACTTGAGGCAACTGGTGGAACTCTCTTATCAGGAAATAGCGGGACTGAGATAGACAGTATATCGACTGATTCAAGAAAAATCCAAAATGGAACCTTGTTCATTCCACTTGTAGGAGAGCGGTTTGACGGACACGACTATATTGCACAATCACTTGAGTCGGGTGCCGCTGCAGCCTTGACACAAAAAGATATGATTCCCATAGGGGATAAGCTGATAATAAAGGTTGACGATACCTTAAAGGCTTTAGGCAGGATAGCTGCATATTACAGGGGAAGATTCAATATTCCTTTTGTGGGGGTAACTGGGAGTGTAGGCAAAACCAGTACAAAGGATATGGTAGCAACTGTCCTGGGTCAGAGCCTAAATATTTTGAAAACGGAAGGTAATTTTAATAATGAAATAGGACTTCCGTTAACAATTTTTAATCTTGACACTTTTCATGAAGCTGCAGTAATAGAAATGGGAATGAGTGGTTTTGGTGAGATAAGCAGGCTTACTTCAATAGTGAAACCCCATGTGGCTATCATTACCAATATAGGGATTTCACATATAGAGAAACTTGGCTCCAGGCAGAATATCCTGAAAGCAAAACTTGAAATCCTTGAAGGGTTAAGAGAAAATGGCCTTGTCATTCTAAACGGAGATGATAATCTTTTGTTTGGTGTTAAGGATATGTTAAAGCAGCGCACGGTGCTGTATGGAATGGAAGAGGGCTTGGAATACCAGGCCTATAATATAAAAACATCAGGAGAACATGGTACTACCTTTGAAATAACCATAGGTAGTAAGGATTACGTTATACCTGTACCTGTACCTGGAGTGCACAATGTATATAATGCTCTGGCGGCAATTGCAGCAGGAGTTGAACTTAAAATACCGATGGAAGCAATAATCAGAGGAATATCTGAATTTTCTCCAAGTAAAATGAGACTGAATATAGTTTCACATGGTGATATCAAGATTATAAATGATACATATAATGCCAGTCCACAGTCAATGGAGGCTGCTATAAATGTACTGAAAGATGTTGCCGGCAGCAAAAGGACCATAGCTGTTCTTGGAGATATGCTGGAAATAGGAGATTGGGCATTTAAAGCACATATTGATGTTGGGAAATATGCTGTTTCTAAGGGGATTGACTGTATTTTTACAGTAGGTGAAGAAGCAAGGAATATTGCTAAAGGTGCCATTGAAGCCGGTGCTGATTTTAGCAATGTCAAAACCTTTGACAATAACGGGGATATTGTAAAATTCTTAAAAGACTTCAAAAGACAAAATGATGTAATTTTGATAAAAGGATCAAGGGGCATGAAGATGGAGCAAATTGTAGAAAAACTCACAATTGATTAAAATATCGTTTTACTTTTTCTACATTTGAAAAATATTCAGTAAAAGGGTAATATATATAAGTGCTTTAGAAATAAAACTGTAATCTTTTTCCGGACCCGAAAAAGAACTGTCAGACATATACTATAAAGAAATAGTAGATACCAGAGGTCGCTAAATTATACTGTACGTGAGGTGGAAGGTTTTGAATATACCATTTTTAAATTCGCCGCAAGTAGTGGTTTTCATAATAACTTTTGTTATGGTATTAATTGCAGGTCCTGTTTTTATCCCTGTATTAACCAGATTGAAATTCGGTCAGACCGTAAGGGACGATGGGCCTACAACCCACTTCAAAAAAACAGGTACGCCAACTATGGGAGGCATAATATTTCTCGTACCTATTTTAATAGTTTCGGTATATTATTCAATCAAAGATCCAAGAATTCTACCTCTCACTTTTGCTACTTTTGGGTTCGGAGTAATCGGATTTATAGATGATTTCATTAAGGTTGTAAAGAAAAGAAAAGATGGACTATATGCAAAACAAAAAATGTTCGGACTGATTCTTGTAGCAGTGATATTTTCGGTTTATACTGCATTTTATACAGATTTGGGCATAGATATAGATATACCTTTGATTGGTACAATCAGTTCTACATGGTTTTTTATTGCATTTACAATTTTTGTTTTGATATCAATGACTAATGCTGTTAATTTTTCCGATGGACTGGATGGGCTCTGTGCAGGTATGACTCTTATTGTCATGGTTTTCTTTACGGTTGTTGCCATGACCAATAGTGAATGGGATTATTTAAAGATATTCGCTGCTACCATAGCAGGGGGCTGCCTTGGATTCCTTACATTCAACATTCATCCTGCCAGGGTATTTATGGGAGATACAGGTTCACTGGCTTTAGGCGGTGCTGTAACTGCAACTGCAATTATGATGAAGGAACCGTTTATTCTTTTGGTTGTAGGTGCTGTATATGTGATGGAAATGCTCTCAGTTGTAATACAGGTTGCTTCTTTTAAGCTCAGGGGCAAAAGGGTGTTTAAAATGGCACCAATACACCATCATTTTGAGTTGCTTGGTTGGAAAGAAACAAAAGTGGTTGCAGTATTTTGGTCTGTAACTTTGATTTTATGCTTATTAGGATTTTTAGTAATGGGTCTCAGGTTTTTATAAAGACTATTATTAAGCTTTAATTGAGTCTTTTGGAGGATATTGATGAAATCGAAAAAACCTTTTGATTTCTGGATTTTTATGACAGTAATTATTTTACTGGCTTTAGGAACGATAATGGTGTTTAGTGCAAGTGCTCCATCAGCTTATAACTATGAGAATGATGCATACTATTTTCTGAAAAAGCAGTTGTTTGTATTGCCACCAGGTCTTTTTGCCATGTTTTTCATGATGAATTTCGACTACAGAAAACTGGGCAAATTATCACCGATAATTTTGGTGACATGTATAATATTCATACTGCTTGTTCCCTTGCCTGGAGTGGGGATGACAATCAATGGTGCGAGAAGATGGATTAATTTGCGTTTTACCAGCTTTCAGCCGTCAGAGTTTGCAAAGCTGGCAGTTATACTGTTTTTTTCATACAGCCTTTCAAAAAGAAAGGATCAGTTGCAGTCATTTTTCAAAGGTTTACTGCCGTATCTCTTTTTAATAGGGGTATTTGCAGCTATGCTTTTACTGCTTCAAAAACATTTGAGCGGTACTCTGGTAATTGTTATGATTGCTTGTGTTATACTCTTTAGTGCGGGGGCAAAGATCAGTCACTTTGTTATGCTCACAGTTCCGGCAGTTTGTGGAGTAGCAGTTGCAATTATTATCGAGCCATTTAGAATGCAGAGACTGTACGCATTTCTCGATCCATTCAAATATAAACAGGACGAGGGCTGGCAGGCAATTAATTCACTCTATGCTATCGGGTCAGGAGGCTTGTTTGGTAAAGGCCTTGGAAAGAGTATGCAGAAGTATCTATACCTACCGGAGCCGCACAACGATTTCATACTTTCTGTTTTAGCAGAAGAACTGGGTTTTATAGGTGTGGTTGTTGTACTTACATTATTCCTGATTTTCATATGGAGGGGTATTAAAGTATCGATAAATGCACCGGATGTTTTTGGAAGTCTTACTGCTATCGGAATTACATCACTTATTGCTGTCCAAGTGATAATAAATGTTGCTGTTGTTACATCATCTATGCCAACAACAGGAATGCCGCTGCCATTTTTCAGCTATGGGGGAACAAACCTTTTGTTTTTCATGTGTGAAGTAGGGATACTGCTGAATATTTCCAGATATGCAAACTATGAAAGAATATAAACTAATTGAGGTGAGAATTCTTGAAAGTATTAATAGCCGGTGGCGGAACTGCAGGACATATTAATCCGGGGATAGCCATAGCAAAATATATAAAGCAAAAGAATCCCGATGCAGATATTGTATTTGTGGGTACACAGAAAGGGCTTGAAACAAAGCTGGTTCCCCGTGAGGGATTCGAGCTTAGGCTCATAACGGTAAGGGGTTTCAGAAGGAAGCTTTCTTCCGATACTTTCCTTGCAGTAAAAGAGCTTTTTCAGGGGATTTTTGAAGCGAGGAGAATAATAAAAGGCTATAAACCGGATATTGTAATCGGTACAGGAGGGTATGTTTGCGGTCCTGTTGTTTTTAATGCTTCCAGAATGAAAATTCCTACTCTAATACATGAACAGAATGCATACCCGGGTGTGACAAACAGGATACTTTCCAGGTTTGCTGATGCAGTAGCAATAAGCTTCAAGGAATCAAAAGAGTTTTTCAAAAAAGCCAAAATGCTTGTGCTGACAGGAAATCCTGTAAGGAGTGAAATGCTTGAGGCAGATAGGATAAAAGCCAGAAAAAAACTGGATATAGCTTTGGAACAACCGACAGTAGTCATTATGGGCGGAAGCAGGGGCGCAGAAAAAATTAATGAATCTGTAGTTGAAATGGCTGTTAAGTATCTAGGTGATGAGGACTATAAAATTATTTTTGCCACTGGAGAAGCTCAGTATGAGAAAATAAAGGCAAAAATGGGTGATAAAATTCCAAAATCAATTGAATTGGTACCATATATTTATGATATGGCAAATGTAATGGCTGCTGCAGATCTCGTCATTTGTCGTGCAGGTGCTATTACAACAAGTGAGCTTACAGTTATGGGGATACCTTCAATACTGGTTCCTTCGCCATATGTTACAGCAAACCATCAGGAGCATAACGCAAGAGCATTGGAAGAGCAGGGGGCTTCAGTAGTTATACTTGAAAAAGACTTAAATGGAAATATACTGTACAATCAGATGATAAGCCTGCTAAAAGATAAGGAACAACTGGCAAAAATGTCACGAAACAGTAAGAAAACCGGTATTTCAAATGCGACAGAAAAAATATACTCAATGCTGTCAGAAATCATAAAGAAGAAAATATAAAATATATTTATGTTAGCAAAAGAGAACTCTTTATGTGTAACCCCCAAGTATTAGTTTTTGCCTAATATTTCGTGTGTACTTCAAATGTGGTTGGAACCCTGTCCTGGCGGATAATATAGTTGTGGAAGTTCAATTTATACTAGATGTGTTTTATTGGTGAAAAAATAGGTAAAGTATCAGTAAACTGAACGTTATTATCTGGTCACTATTTTGCTTTTATGTCTGAATGAAAAGGATCAACCAAAGAATAAGAGGCTCGGTTTGTCGCCCTGCCCGAAAAAGAAATTAACCACAGATAGCGAGGGATTTTATGGAGTCAGACAATATTTTGTCTCAAATAATCTCTTTATTTTCAGCAGAGGATAAGGCTATTGCTATATTTAGCGGTGCTTTCGGTTATCAATAGATGCTTCATAAAAAACACCACATTCAGTTTGAACCGACCCCCAAAAGTTAGACCTAAAATCTAACGATTGGAGGTTGGTTTTTTATTTATTAAGTTGTTTTTATGATTAAGCGTTATAATCCTTAATTTCAAAATCCTGAATCTTACTGAATATTATGTAGTCTATCCTGTTAAGAAAAGGCTTAACATTATAATTCTTTTTAATTGGAAAATATGATTTTGTTCCAGCAACTCCATTTTCCTTATTGTCATACCAATTCAAGAATGCATCTATTTCAGCAGCAGACATGTCATACTCTTTTACGATTCCATTTGTCATTGTAATAACAAGGATTGCACGATTACCCTTGTTCGTCGGTGTGACACTTATTACATTAGAATTGGGACTTTCTCCTCCACTATTTACAGCTGTAACAACATAATAGTACGTTGTATCGTTTGTAACCGTTGTATCAGTATAGTTTGTGGTTGTGCTTGTTCCTATAGTAGTAAATTGCCCACTCGCTGATAGTGAACGCTTAATATTGTAACTTGTAGCTCCTGTTGATGCTGTCCATGAGAGATCAACTTTTGAGTTGCTGCCAACTGCTGTAAGGTTTGTGGGTGCATTGGGTGTTTGGATCTGTGATTCCATCATTTCCCACTCTGTAATAATTACATAATTATAGTTCCATGTAGCTGTGACATATATTCTATAAAATCTATATGCAGTTGAAGGTGCATTAAACTCGAATGTTTGCCATGTGTTAACTTGATCTGTATTATTTGTTTTACTATATATATCTACCCAAGTTCCATTTTCTCCGTTTGTTGAGTCATTAGAAGCTTGCAGTTTAAAATCCTTCAGATTTCCTCCATAGCCTGGCGCTCCTGATAATAAATTAAGTTTTGAAATTTTCTTTGAATTAGTAGCTCCAAAGTCAATGGCAATCCACTGGCTTTGACCTGCATTACTATGCCACCAACCACCTGACGCTGGATCAGCTACAAATAATGTGTAATCATTATCCGATGCATGATTTGCGGCTCCGCCTATAGTACTACTTGCGTAATGTGCATATGCTGAATTAGTTAAGTCATTTGCATCATATGCGTAAGCATTAATACATAAAAGGGAAAATACCATTACTAAAACTATAGCTGAACTTACTATCTTTTTCAAATTTCTCATTAATTTATCCTCCTTAATTATATTAGATTAGATTTTATAGTAAAACATGGAATAAAAAAAGACTGTTATACTGTTCAGAAAAATGTTAGAATTAATTCTTTACAACATATATAATTATAAGAAAAAGTAGCGAAATATGGCTGAGGAGTTAGCTGTGAATATATGATAAAGAAAACATTCAAAGGGTTAGTACTATTCAGATGACAATCAAAATACTATAGCCTTTTACAATTAACATTAAACAAATTATTATCATAACTCAATTGTTTATAGCATATTATACAAAATTATAGCAAGTGTACAGTCAATATTAAGATTAATGTTTATATTCCTTAATCCCTCGAGTGTACTTTTTTTATTTGCATGATTCAGTATATTTACGTTTTTATGGCATAAATGGTAGAATATAATTAATATATTTACGTTTACATGTACGAAATAATGGATGTTTGATCTATATTTATGGTTCTCTTGTACTTAATGATTATAAACTTGGCAAAGCTATCATACATAGTATGCAATTGGTAATTTTTATGTCATGCAGTAGGAAGGAGTATAAGTATATGTTTTATGACCTGTTAAGAACCAGAAGAAGTATAAGGAAATTTTCTGATAAAGAAGTGGAAAAAGAGAAGATTGATACAATTCTAAGGAGTGCGTTGCTGTCTCCGTCGTCAAGATCAAGAAGACCTTGGGAATTCATTGTTGTCACTGACAAGGAATTACTGCTGAAGCTCTCTCAATGCAGGGAGCATAGCTCATTTTTTTTAGCAGGGGCTCCACTAGGGATAGTTGTGATTGCTGATCCGGAGGCAAGTGACGTCTGGATAGAGGACGCGTCCTTATCTTCTATCATCATTCAGCTGTCCGCTCAATCACAGGGGCTGGGTTCATGCTGGATACAGGTGAGGCAAAGATTACATAATAATAAAATAGTTGAAGACTATATCAAAGAAATTTTGAGAATACCTGAAAAGTATAGTGTTGAAAACATTATAGCAATAGGCTATCCGGGAGAAATTAAGGAGCCTTATGATGAGAAAGAACTGCTTTATGATAAAATTCATTTTAACCGGTATTGATGTTACTTTCTGTTAAAGAGATTACACAATGTCCTGAGCAGAATTTGTAAATACAATAATATGGAAAATAATCCATTATTTGTTGAAATAAGTTTGAAGGAGAAGTATACTAATATTAGGACATGCAGCCTTACGGGAAAAGATATAACAATATTCGCTGATACTATACCAATTGTTTAAAGTATCCCTTTGTAGTAAAGTATTGTTTTATTTCACTTATAAAACTTGATTTTTTACAAGGACTACCTTTGCAGGTAGTCCTATATTTTTGAATAAGAAAGGCGAAGGTTTTGGAGGAAGATAAGCACAAGTATCCAGAAGAAGAATAACAGGTCAATGAGAGTTATTACAGTAAGGAGAAGTATTTATGAATTGCTAAAGAAAGTAAATACTTATATAAAAATCTCAAAGAGCTTATTGAGTCCGCTCCTGAAGGCGGACTTTTTTTATAGTAAGGATTATTTAAAGCAAAAAGGATTGTTCAAAATCAGTTTTGACATTCTTCTACTTCAATGGGTAATAAGAGAATTGGTCTTTGATAATTGAAAAATGCGGTATTCTTGGGAATTTCTATTGGTAAGCATAATGGAAAATGTTATCTCATTGTGATAAGATTATAATACATATTGATTGTTGTGAGGAATAACATGGCAGATGAATATAAAGTCAATGTATTAAGGCTAGGAAAGAAAGCTTGGAAAGAATGGATACAGATATACAATATGGATAATACTGATCCCAGCGGAGCAGATTTAAGCAAAGCAGATATCAGTGAAGTGTCGCTCAGAAGGGCAGACCTCAGTGGAGCAGATCTCAGAGATGCATGGATACAGATAAACAATATGGAGAGTATTGACCTCAGCGGAGCAGATTTAGCAAAGGCAGACCTCAGTGAAGTGTCGCTCAGAAAGGCAGACCTCAGCAAGGCAAACCTCAGTGGAGCAGATCTCAAAGATGCAATGCTCTTCATGGCAAACCTAAATGATGGAAAGCTCAATAGAGCAAACCTCAGTGGAGCGAGAATTACAGAAGCAAATCTAAGTGAAGCAGATTTAAGTAATGCAATAATCATTGGTGCAGATCTTCGCTGGACAAACCTTAGTAAGGCAAACCTCTTTGGGGCAAACCTTGGATGGGCAAATCTAAGTGAAGCAGATCTCAGTGAAGCAAAGCTTAATGTGGCAAACCTCAGTGGAGCAAAACTCATTAAAGCAAAACTTAACAAGGCACACTTCTGTGGTGCAGACTTAAGCAGAGCAAATTTAAGAGGGGCAGACCTAAGAGAAACAGATTTCAGCAAAGCAGATCTCAGTGGTGCAGACTTCAGTGGAGCGGACCTAAGTGGGGCAAAACTTACAAAGGCATATCTCAGCGGTACAAATTTCTGTGATGCAAACCTCAGCAAGGTTGACCTAAGTGAAGAAAACCTGAGCAGAGCAAACCTAAACGGGGCAGACCTCAGTGGGTCAGACCTAAGCGGGGCAACGCTAAGTTGGGCCGATCTTACAAATGCAGACTGTAGTTTTGCAAACATAAAAGGGGCAGACCTCAGTTATTGCAGTGTTGTTAAAACTAAATTTGAAAATACTGATATAAGTGGGTGTAGAGTATACGGTATATCTGTCTGGGATGTCGAAATGGGAGATAATGTATTATGTAATAATCTTATAATAACTCCGCATAAAGAATTGGAAATCACTGTTGATAATCTTGAAGTAGCACAGTTTATATATCTATTACTTAATAATAATAAAATTAGGCATGTAATTGATACCATTACCTCAAAGTTAGTTTTGATACTAGGCAGATTTATAAAGGAGCGCAAGGAAGTACTTGATGCTATAAGGGTTGAACTGAGAAACCACAACTATTTGCCTGTTATGTTTGATTTTGATGAATCCATTAATAGGGATGTTAAAGAAACTGTTTTTACCTTAGCGCATTTATCAAAATTTATTATAGCTGACTTAACTGAACCTAAAAGTATTCCCCTAGAACTGGCAACAATAATACCTGCCTTACCATCAGTACCCGTTGTTCCCATTATACAGCATGGTTTTGACGAATTTAGTATGTTTAAAAGTTTGAAAAGATACCCATGGGTACTCAAGACAAAGAGGTATAAGGATTGTAATGAATTAATCTATTCTATTGATAAAAAAATAATTATTCCAGTAGAGAAAAAACTTAAAAAAGTATAAAATAACAAAATACAAATTAAGATGTTAAGATTTTAGTGAGGAACATAATGAGAAAAAGTCGCTTATTTATAATATTTCTTATACCTTTAGTGAACGAATTTTATATTAAGCGTACCACCTGTTCTGGGGGGCAAAAACAATATCTACTGCACCTTCTCGGATAATGATAATAATAATTTCTTTTTGGTTTCTACTATCGATGCAAATAGTTATTTACTCATAAACAAAAGCATTCCAATAGATAAAAACAAAGATACGTTGGGAAAAAATATAGTAATCTAACTTACAGACCATTACAGCTAAAAAGCAAGAATAATGAATACCGGGCGGCAATTCCTGATTATAAGGGAAATAAAACTGATTTTGGCGTTTATAATGCCAAAATTTTTACATTTTCAAAATTATTTTCTTATGAGGGAATTAAATTTGATAGTATGGACATGTGGGTGGATTATGAATCAGCACATGTATATGTTGAAACAAATAATGATTTGTTATAATCGCCATTAATTAACAAACAATAAATGGATGAAAATTATATTAGAATGATACGATCATGTCCCGAATTTCGTAAATTTGAATGTGGTACTCCTGACGATAGTTTTGTAAACTATTGCTGGGCAAACAGATTCTACGAAAGGAGCAACCACAATGGAATTGTACCATGCTGGGAAGGGAAAAGGAAAGGAATTAACAAAGCATCAGATAGAATTGAACGAAGCGCATGTTCTTGCAGAAGATGAGCTTTTATCCCACTCTATTGCAGGCGGACTTAAAGTACTTAATGCAAGGTTGGCAGAGTAAGTTGACGTGAAGGTCGGAAAGATAATGAGAAAGATTTTTAGTGCTTCTTGTTTATATTTATGCACGCTTGGTCTAAATTAATATTATGTAGTAGTATAAAACAATACTTAAGCAGTAATTTTTCTTTAAATTCTCTGGTTTAGTTCATAATTTTTCATCAGTTATTTTATGGGTAGGGCAATAAGTATATACTAATTAACTGGAGCGGAGGGTATCTTGCTTTTAGTAATTATGAACTGATTACTTAAATCATATACGTTTTGACCTAGCCTACCAGATGTAAAGAGCTGTCAAAAGCAATATGGCAGTCAAAGTAACAATTTTATTTACACCGCATAAAATGATTATGTGGCTGCAAAACCACAATCCACCGTACATTATGGAGGTGAATTTCGTGAGCAGAATTATCATAACCGGTGGACAGAAATTGAAAGGTGAAATACCTGTTGAAGGCTCTAAAAATGCAGTACTTCCAATTTTAGCTGCAACAGTTTTAAACGGGGGTATAAACGTAATTAGAAACTGTCCAAGATTAAGAGATGTAGAAATAATGCTGGAAATATTGGAAAAGGTCGGTTGCAAGGTTAACATGGAAGAAAATACTGTAATAGTTGATTCATCTGTTGTTAACAATTTCGAAATTCCTGAAGAACTTGCTACTGAAATGAGATCTTCGGTTATTTTTATCGGACCTATGCTTGCGCGCTGTGGAAAAGTGACTATATGCTATCCTGGTGGTTGTGTTATATTATGGGCACACTTTTCTGTTTATTAGCTTTCAGGTGTGGTATTTTAAGAATATAAATCTGAATAGGAGTACATAACATGGAATTGAAAACTAAGGTAGTAGAAAAGATGAAAGAAGAGTTTGGAACTGATCAAAGGCGTATAAATCATGCCCTAAAGGTTTTGAATTTTGCAGAAAGGATAATCGAAGGTGAGGTGGGTGGTAGAGATAAAAAGGATGTTGTAATTTTGGCCGCAGTCTTGCATGATATTGGTATACGGGAAGCGGAGCGGAAACACAACTCCAACTCCGGCAGGTATCAGGAAATAGAAGGTCCTCCGATAGCAAGAAGAATCATGGAGGAGATGGAAGTAGAAGAAAGCATGATTGAGCGCGTATGCTATATAGTAGGTGGGCATCATACCAGCTCAAAAAATAATGGCCTGGATTTTCAGATTATATGGGAGGCTGATTTATTAGTAAATATCCAGGAGGAAGAGCTTGATAAAACAGTAGAAAATCTCCAGGCAGTGATAGAAAAGAACTTCAAGACAAGTACAGGGAAAAAATTAGCTGAAAAATTGTATTTAGAATAATAAGAGGAGCATAAGCTCCTCTTATACTTTTTACCATTGTTATCTGGAACGATGCTCTACAAGGTCAATTGATCCCAGCACAATATGCGCCAGGCCAAAACCAGCTATGCCCCACGACAGAAACGGTGCTACTGGTTTGAGTGCTATACCGGTTGCTGTTACTACTGTTCCTAACACTGCAGGTACTAAGCCTTCGCGGACTTTCATAAAAACAACCTCCCAGAATAATATAGTATTGCAAAAAACGCAACACAATTAGTTTGTATCTTTATCAAGAAAAATAATCATTTCTCTGAGTCAGATTTTTCGATTTCCTTTTGTAATTTCTGCATCTCTAATAAATTATTCCTGTGATTAATTGCATTTTTTATCTTATTTACCAGTATCAGCCTATTTATATGATCCAGAGGCTTGATTATATAGTCATAGATATTATAGCTGAGTATTTGCTCTATTTCTTTGGTATCATCCAAACCTGAGGAAACAATTATAGGGATTTCATTATAAAATTTGGTTTTCGAAAACAGCTTTAAAAACTCAAAACCATCCATTACAGGCATTACAAGATCCAGCATAATAAGATCCACATTACGGCTTTCTAAAAGCTCCAGAGCTTCGCGACCATTTAATGCGGAAATCACATTAAACCTTTCTTTGTATAAATAGTTTCTTAATATTGCATTATCCAATACATTATCATCTGTTACAAGAATAGTATTTATCATATCAAACCTCCACGCCGTACGGCAGTTGTATATTAGCTTCCCAAGCTATAGTGTCATGTTTGGAACACTTATTATCTGCAAATAAAAATTATTCAGGAAAAAATATTTCCTGTAAAGCACATGTGAATAATCCTTAAGTCTGCAGTTTAAGTAATTTTATTGCATACTATTCTTTATTATTCTACGCTAAATACAAAAAACCTTTGGGAAAAAAAGGATTTGTTGCGTATTTTGAACTTCCTTAGGCAATATTGACAATAAATGTAAGTGGAGTATATAATTTACTTATAATACAGAGAATATTTAGTACTACTATTTTTGTAGAGGGAATTGATAAGGAAATGCAGGGAAAAGAGCAGAAAAAAACAGAAGACATTCTTCTGGAAGCAGGTCTGATAAGCCCTCAGAAGCTTAAGGAAATTAAGGATATTGCACTAAGAACAGGTGAAAAAATTGAGAGGATATTACTGTCAGAGGGAGTAATCAACTATAAAGAAATACTGGAAATAACCGCAAAAAAAATGGGTGTTGAGTATATTGACCTGGAAAATGTAATTGTAAGTAAAGATGCAGTTTTTATGCTAAGTGCCAAAATAGCAGTAAAATATAATGTTTTTCCGTTTAATATAAAAAACAATCTTCTGTTTCTTGCCATGCAGAATCCCGATGACATATTTCTTATTGATGAAATAAAAGTCTTTACTCAGATGGAAATAAAGCCATTCCTAGCTGACAATAGGCTCCTGAGCAGAGCGATCATGTACTTTTATGGCGATGGAAATGTAGAGAGCCGAATAGAAGATAGTGATGAAGGAAAAGTGAAGACGGAAAGAGGAAACGAGAAGAAAGAAGAGTTTAAGTCCAATACTATCAGTATCTTGAGCGATGACTCAACAGAAAGTGTAGATGAGCTTTTCAGGTTTATTATATTGAAGGCTCTTAAAATTAATTGCTTTGATATACATATAGATTCACTGAATAAAAAACTGAGAATAAGGTATAGAGTGGACGGTTCTTTGCTGGAGGAAGACAGCAGGCATAACGTAGGCTACGAAGAGCTGATAGTAAAGGTAAAGGTAATGGCAGGATTATTTACCTGTGACCGTAATGCGCCTCAGAAAGGATTTATAAACTATGCGGTGAATGAAAAGGAAAAAGTAAATCTGGAGGTACTCGTTCTTCCTGTGGTTGGCGGGGAAAAAATTCTGATTAAGCTTCAAAACTGTTCCTGCCACCATGTTTTGGAAGATATCGGAATATCTGAAAAAGAGATGGAGCTTATTTCCGGAATGCTGGCTAAAAGGACCGGAATGATAGTAGTAAGCGGGTTGGGTGGAAGCGGTAAAACAACTACATGCTATGCCATGATAAAAAGAATTGTAGCAAAAGAGCTAAACATCATAACTATAGAGAAAAGGAATACAATAAAAATTGAGGGGATTAGCCAGATACAGCTTTATAGTAAAAAGGATAGTGCCGAACAGGAATTCATTGAGTCCGTATTAGCCCACGACCCTGATGTCATAGTAGCAGACCTTAATATAGATGGAACTTCGGGACGGAGCCTTGATATACTTAAGCAGCTTATGAATACTGCAATCAGTGGTAAACTGGTTATAGTTACCATGGATTTCCCAAGTGTGTTTGAGACAATTTCCGGATTGCTTAACATGGGGGTTGAGCGTTATCTGGTTTCTACTTCTATTGAAGGGATAATTGCTCAGCACTTGGTAAGAAAAGTTTGTACTTCTTGTCAAAATAGCAAACAAGCTATAGCATATTTGGATTTGCAAAGTGAAATTGGCAAGAATGCTGCTTATGTCGAACAATGCAGTATATGCAATAATGTAGGATATAAAGGGAAGATAGGAATTTTTGAAGTGTTCCATATGGACAGTGAGTATAGAAGGCTGATAAATAAGGGGGATAATCCTGAAATTATTGAACACAGGATGCAAAAGGAAAGCAGCAGTTTTAAGAATAACTGCATAAGACTGATCAAAGATAAAATAACAACTGTTGAAGAAGTCGTAAGACTTGGAATAGGAAAGGATATATTTAGCAATTAAGCCTTTGAAGATCAAATTATTATATTATGACAACCAGCATTACAGGGTAATTGATGTAAAATATTAGACGGATGCTTTATCCGTACAAGCTGCAAACATGTACAAAAGGCTAATTTGGTGGGGGTGGAAAAGCGTGATGCTGCCATCGTTTATAAGTGACTTGGGAAGAGGATTTTTAAATAACGATATATTAAGCATAGATATCGGCTTTACTAATATAAAAGTAGTACACAGCAGAAAAAAAAACGGGAATCAATTGAAAATTATCAATTTTGGCATAGGCAGCACACCTAATGGCTGTATAAAAAACGGAATAATCTCCAATCTGGATGGAGTCGCAGACAACCTGAAAAAAGTGATAAATGAGCACCGTATAAATGAGAGAAATGTGAAATTTGTAATATCTGCGGGTTCAAACATTATTTCTAAAATTATATTTATACCAAAAGATGACTCAAAAAAGGTTGAGGATAAAATCAGAAATGAAATAATGAAACATAGTCTGGTAGACATTAATACACAAAAGTTGTTTTACAGGGTTACAGGTGAGACAGAAAGGGAAGGTGAGAAGTGTTTAAGAGCACTTGTTACAATTGTACCAAATACAACTATTGAAAATTACGTCAAGCTCATAAAACTATTGAACTTTAAGCCTATTGCAATAGAAATACCTTTCAGCAGTGTAGCACGCTTTTTTAGTAAAGGTGTAAATGTGATTGATAGGGAAAGCAGGGGCGTTCACAATATGTTTTATCATATAGACAGTGGTGCTACTGCAGTTATTGATCTTGGTTCGGAAACTACAAATTTGAGTATTTTGAATGCGGGAGCACTTGAGTTTAACAGAGTGATACTTTCAGGCGGAAGAAGCCTTGATGAAATAATAGGTAAAAAACTTGGTGTGAGGCATGACATAGCAGAACGTTATAAGAAGATGCATGGTATCGTAAGTGAAAGACATATGGGGGATGAAATAGAAAATATAGTAGATACGTGTATAAGAGAATACATAGGAGAAATTATGAATAATGTTAAAAGGAGTATTGAATTTTACGTAAACAAGTGTGATGGACAAGCAGTAGAGAGGATTTTCTTTATCGGTGGAGGTTCAGAAATGAAAGGTTTGAGGGGATTTGCAAGGGATATAATGCAGAAACCCGTATTTTCTGTAGAAAATATGAACTTCAATAGTATTGAGTTTGGGAATAATCTTGATAAGGATAAAATAAGGTATCTTGTAAATGCTGTCGGTCTGGCAATGTAAATAATAAAACTGAAACACTGATAAAAATCAGGTGTAGGCTGCATCTGATTTTTTTTATGCAAATAAAACTGGATTCTAAGGATGATGTATTTCATTTCTATTTAGCAAATATATAAAATGGAAAAATAAACCTGGATTTTTACTCTTCAAGATATGCTAAAATTTATGATAAGAGTTTAAATACACAAATAAAAAATGTATAATTATTTTGTTGCTTATTAATATGCCTGTTCATAAACTCATTGAGCTGGCCTGAGGGAATAAGTGACTTATTAAACAATAGACATGTTTGGCCGTTTGTTGTGCATTTGATGGTTTGACTTCAAGGGGGGATTCAAATATATGAGCGAGAATGAGAAGATTCTTCTCGAAAAGGCCAAAAATGGTGACTTAAAGGCTTTTGAACTGTTAATAGAGGGATATCAGAAGAAAGTATATAATATAGCGCTTAGAATGATAGGAAACCATGATGATGCAAATGAACTTGCTCAGGAGGTCTTTATCAGGATACTTAAGTCAATAAAGAACTTCAAGGAGGAATCGACTTTCTCAACATGGGTATATAGGATTACCACTAATATTTGTCTGGATGAATTGAGAAAAAGAAAAAACAGAAAGACAGTTTCCATAGATGAAGAGATGAAACTGGAAGATGGCGAAGTTGCAAGACAAATAGAAGATATCAAGCCGCTTCCAGATATAATAGCTGAAAGGAACGAGCTGAAAAAAATTGTAACGGAAGCCATACAATTACTGTCAGAAGAGCATAAGTTGGTGATTGTTATGAGGGATATACAAGGTTTTAGCTATGAAGAGATTGCAAAGGTAACCAAGATCCCTGAGGGGACGGTAAAATCTAGAATAAACAGAGCCAGGCTGGCATTGAAGGAAATACTCAAAAGTAAACGGGAACTTTTTAGCGATGAATACGTCAAACAATATGGAAAGGAGGGGTGAAGATGAAAAACTGTAATGAGGTAATAGAAATATTATCGTTATATATAGAAAATGAGTTGAATGAAGAGCTATGTATAGAGCTTGAAGAACATATTGACGTATGTTCTGAATGCAGGAAGGAACTTCAGGAGTTGCAGCAGATTGCCAATTTGTGCAAGAGTATCACGGAAGAAGAATTGCCTGAGAATTTCAAACAGCAGTTGCATGAAAAGCTGGTACTTGTAAATGGAAGTGAAAATGCAACCAAAGCGTTAATAAAACCGTTTAAAAAGATACTACCTCAAAACTATATAAGAATTTGCGCATCAATTGCGGCTGTTTTTATAATAGCTGTAATGATAAAAGTACTTTTCCCTTTAAGCAGTGTTTCCGATAAAACAACAGAGAGCAGCCCAACAAAAAATTTCACTACAGAATCTGCACAAGCACCAGCTGCAGCTGAAAGCAAGATTGCTAATGGGACTGCCAGTTCAGAGAATATACAAGCGGCTGATGAATATGGAACAGTAGTTGATGGCAGTGCTGATACTGCAAAAAGCATAAACCCACAAACTACTATGAAGGAAAAAAACGGGAATAGTACTGATGATGTTAAGTTATTTTCTAGTGAACAGCCCGATCTGAAGGCATCTGAAAATGAGGCAGAAATAAAAAGTGACGGAGAAGAAAAACAAATGGTAGTATTTGATGCAGTGCCTACTACCAAACGGATTGATGCTTTTTCTGCATCAGCAAGCAACGTAATAAGAGATACCGATATTACAGTTAGAGTCGAAAACCCTGATATAGAATTAGAAAAAATAAGGCTTAAAGCTGTAGAGTTCGGAGCGGAATTCGATGAAAGGAAAGCAATGGATGGAGCCGGTGGAGAGAATACAGGTGAGTCCGGGAAAATCAGAGTTACACTCCGTATGCCGTACACACAGTACAATCCATTTGTAAGTTCGTTAAAGGCAGTTTTAGGTGAGTCTTTTGTGGTAACAGCAAGTATTAATTCAATAGATATGAATGAAAATATAAACACATTACAAACTCAAATCAGCAGTTTGGACAAAAAAATAAGCGAACTTGCTGCAATGAATCAGACCGCGGCAAATGAAGAACTGGAAAAACTGAAAACGGAACGTGAAAATATGCAAAGGGAATTAAGCAACCTTAAGAGGGATGTACAATACATTTCGGTTTGCCTTGATATTATCAGGAAGTAAAAGTATAGTAAGATAAAGGTAATAAGCTTTATAGTATGAAACAGTACTATAAAGTTTATTACCTTTAATAATTATTGGTGCTCAAATAAAAGAGGAAATTAAATATTTTTGTCGAATATTAGTATATATAATAAGTAATTCTGGTTGTAATTCCAAATTTATTCTGAAACCAGATATCCGGAGGAAAGAGATGGTTCCTGTTAATAAAAATTTTGCACAGAATAACAAAGTGTTTACCGGGAATACCCCGTGCAGTATTAATATTACCAAAGGGACTGTTATCAGTATAAAACATCCGCTGCTTTTTGAGCCTGTATTGACTGTAGTTCAAAAAACAGAGGGCAATAATGTTTTTTTCAGGATTCCTGACACATTTTTAAAGTATAACATTTTTAAAGGTGATCAGATTACAATTCAGACTCTTCAGGATAATTATGAATATGTCATACAAGGTATGATAAGTGATATAGAATTGCAGTACCCCAGGCAGGTTCAGGTATCTATTGATAAAGTCGACAGATATAAAAACAAAAGAAAATCAAAGCGTTACTTGACAAACCTTCAGGCAAATATAAGCAGTGCAGATATCAGCAGAAATTTGTATGCAATAGTTAAGAACATAAGCGATTCAGGAGTATCAGCGGTTATACGGGAACAGTTGGATACTGACAGTATTGTAGTTATGAGTATTTGTATTCCGGATAACGGACTTTTGGAGTTTAAGGCAAAAATCATAAGAAATACAAGGAAAGCAAACTATTATGAATATGGCATGGAGATTATTAAAATAGATGAGGGGAATAAAAGTCTGCTTAGTAAGTTAATAGCCTCTTTAAATAAAAATGAAAAGGAATATATATCTGAATGCCTCAGGTAGTCAGTTAATTAGTAAAAAATACTCAACAGCCGTTTACGGTTGTTGTTTTTTTGTGTAAAATGGTTTTGTACTAAATATTATTACAAATAATAGTTATAGGTGGATAAATGTTAATTGAAACAATTTTGGATAGGTTCGAAAATGGCTGTGCCATCCTGCTTTCGGACGAGATGGGAATAGAGATAGATATTCCTGATGAAAAAATAAAGGGCACATATAAAGAAGGCGAGACAGTATACCTGACATTGGATAAAGCCGGGAATCCAAATCTGTAATTCAAGGTATCAGTTTTCGTAGAATGGAGAAATCAAATGAGCAATCGAAAATTAATGATTATTGATGGGAACAGTATTTTAAATAGAGCATTCTATGGGCTTCAGGGGAAGCAATTGCTTGCAACATCTGAGGGGCTATACACCAATGCCGTATATGGGTTTCTAAATATTCTATATAAATATCTTGATGAAGAAAACCCGGGATACCTTTGTGTTGCTTTTGACCTTAAAGCGCCTACATTCAGGCATAAAGAGTATGACGGATATAAGGCTAACAGAAAAGGCATGCCTCAGGAGCTTGCAGTGCAGGTACCTGTGATAAAGGACGTACTTGATGCAATGAATATCAAAAGGCTTGAAGTAGAAGGCTATGAAGCAGATGATATTATAGGCTCCATATCCTTATGTGCAGAAAAGGATGGTCTTGAAGTAGTTGTTGTAACAGGAGACAGGGACTCTTTTCAACTTGCCAGCAAAACAACACGTATAAAAATGCCTACTACCAAAGCAGGAAAAACAGAAACTGAGGAGTACGACTACGACAGGGTGATGGGAAAGTATGGTGTTACCCCTGACGAGTTCATTGATGTAAAAGGTCTTATGGGTGATACATCCGACAATATCCCGGGGGTGCCTGGAATCGGAGAAAAAACTGCCCTGGAGCTGATTAAAAAATTCAGTAAAATTGAAAACCTCTATGAAAACATTGATCAGGTTGAGAAAAAAGGTGTAAAAGAAAAGCTGGAAGCAAACAAAGAACTGGCATTCCTAAGTAAAAGGCTTGCTACTATCAATAGATTCGTTCCCGGCTTATGTGGTGTTGATGAATTGAAAAGAACAGAGTTTGACGGTGAAAGGTTATATGAAATATTTAAAAGGCTTGAATTCAGAAGTCTGATAGAAAAGCTGAAGCTTGGACAAACTGCACCTGTTTCTGCTGCAATATCAAAAGAAATAACATGCATATTTAGTGTGGAGAAACTTAGGATAATAAGGGAGAACATTTCTTCTTCAAAAGAGTGCGCAATATTCTATTTGATGGATAAAAACGTTGCATTTTCTGAAAGGCTTTCAGGTGTGGCTGTTTCCTGGGCTAAGGATGTAAGTTGTTATATTGGATTTAGAGATGTTTGTGGAAAATCTTGTCTTACTCAGGAAGAGTTTTTAAATGAATTCCGACTCGTTTTTGAAGACGAAAGTATCAAAAAATACGGTCATGATTTGAAGAGTTTAATTGTATACCTGAAGAAAAATGGAATCGAATTCAAGGGACTTGCATTCGATACAATGATCGGCGCATACCTGATTAATCCTTCAAGGGAGACTTACAGAGTTGCTGAGCTTTCTGAAGAATATCTGAAGATTAATATAGAACCTATCGAAGAGTTGTCTGGAAAAGGCAAAAATTTTGTTCCGTTTAGTGAAATGCCCGTAGAAAAGCTTTCGGCCGTAGCTGGTATACATTCGGAGGTAGTTTTCAATTCTGTAAAAGTGCTGAACGGGCTGATTGTCGAAAATGGACAAGAAAAGTTGTATTATGATATAGAACTGCCACTGGTAGAAGTATTGGCTGATATGGAATACTGGGGATTCAGAATCGATAAGAAAGGATTAAAGGAATTTGCAGTAGAGCTTGAAGAAAAAATCAATTTGCTGACATCAGATATTTTCAGACTTGCAGGTGAAGAATTCAACATAAACTCTACTAAGCAGTTGGGAGTTATACTGTTTGAAAAAATCGGGCTGCCTATAATAAAGAAAACAAAAACCGGATATTCTACAGACGCAGAAGTATTAGAGCAGTTGGCAGAAAAGCATGAAATTGTTTCAAAAATTCTGGAATACCGGCAGATGGTCAAGCTTAAATCGACTTATGTTGAGGGGCTTTTGAATGTCATAAATACTGAAACGGGCAAAATACATTCAAGCTTTAATCAGACGGTTACTGTTACCGGAAGAATCAGCAGTACTGAACCTAATTTGCAGAATATACCCATAAAACTTGAAATGGGAAGAAAGATACGTAAGGTATTTGTTCCGAGCAGTGAAAGTTATATACTTTCCGACGCAGATTATTCCCAAATAGAGTTAAGAGTACTGGCGCATATAACAAGCGATGAAAATATGATATATGCTTTTAAAAATAACGAGGATATTCATACAACTACAGCATCACAGGTTTTTGGAGTTCCAAAGTCAGAAGTGACTTCATTGATGCGAAGCAGGGCTAAGGCTGTTAATTTTGGCATTGTATACGGGATTGGAGACTTCAGTCTTTCAAAAGATCTGGGTATTACGAGAAAAGAAGCCAGAAGATATATAGACGGTTATCTTGATAAATACCCTAATGTCAGACAATATATGCATGATATAGTTGAGCAGGGTAAACAATTTGGCTTTGTAAACACTCTCTTCGGCAGAAGAAGATATTTGCCGGAGCTGCAATCCAGTAATTTCAATATCAGATCCTTCGGTGAGCGTATAGCAATGAATACTCCAATACAGGGCAGTGCTGCTGATATTATCAAGATTGCCATGGTAAAGGTATATAAAGAATTGAGAAAAAGAGAACTAAACTCGAGACTTATACTTCAGGTACATGATGAATTGATAATAGAAACCCATAAAGATGAAAAAGAGGAGGTAGCTGCCATATTAAAGGAAAGTATGGAGAGTGCCGCTGATTTGCAGGTACCATTAAGTGTGGATGTGAAATTTGGCAGCAACTGGTATGAAACAAAATAAGGATTTTAGTCGGTAAATTTAGGAGGCAATAATGAAGGTTATTGGAGTAACAGGAGGTATAGGGAGCGGTAAAAGTACTGTAACAAAAATACTTTCTGACTTCGGTGCGGAAGTTATAGATGCAGATATCATAGCATGGAAGATAGTTGAAAAAGGACAAGAGGCGTTGCAGGAAATAGTTAAGCACTTTGGGGAAGAAATACTTACTGAAAGCGGCGAACTGAACCGTAAAAAACTTGGAAATATTGTTTTTAGTGAAAATGATAAACTGGAAAGTCTGAATAGAATTACACATAAGTATATAATAGAGAGAATAATTGATAGAATCAATTCATTAAGGGCTAGCGAAGCAGGCCTGGTAGTGGTGGATGCAGCTATTCCTTTCAGGCATGGATTTTTGGATGTGGTTCAGGAAGTGTGGGTTGTTATTGCTGATATGGAACTCAGAATAAAAAGGGTTATGGATAGAAACGGACTGACATATAATGAGGTGCATGATAGGATTATGTCTCAAAAAAGCGATGAAGAATATATGAAATTAGCGGATAAAGTGATTATCAACAACGGAAGTGCGGAAGATCTGGTTATCCAGGTAAAAAATTACCTGGATTAAGATTTGTAAAGTCTTTCAGCGTGGAGGGTTATGTTTGTATAAAAAAAGCAATAAAGGCTTTAAGTATATATTACTGTTTGTTACAGCCGTTTTAGTCATTGTGGTTGTTATAAACGGAAAGTCTCAGGTTTTAAAATTGTCTTACCCCATGAAATATCAGGAATTGGTTAATAAGTATGCAGCGGAAAATGATATTGATCCATTTCTGGTATATGCAATAATTAAAGCGGAAAGTGGATTTGATTCCGACGCTACATCTAAAAAAGAAGCAAGGGGATTGATGCAGGTAACGGATGAAACGGGGCAATGGGGTGCCAAGCATTTGAAAATCAAGAAATTCAATAAAAAAGACCTGTATGATCCTGATACAAATATTAAAATTGGCTGCTGGTATATTGGATGGCTGATGAAACAGTTTGATTATGAGCTTGATCTTGTAATTGCTGCATATAATTCAGGAAACGGTAATGTAAGCAAATGGCTAAAAAACAAGGAGTACAGCAAGTCTGGGAATTCACTGGAGAAGATTCCTTTTAAAGAAACCGATAATTACCTGAAAAAAGTGAAAAACTATTACAATGTATATAAAAAACTGTATGAACAGGCTTAAATTATGTTGAAATAATCCATGATTAATAATAAAATAGTTATGTGCTTTATGGAAAATATGCCAAACGATAGAATAAAAGCGGGGGGAATAAACAATGGACAAAAATATTGTGTATGAGAGAGACTTGCTTTATCCGACAGAGAATATGTTTGAACCAGGAAGCATACATGTTGAACTTTTAAGTCCTAACAAAAAAGGCAGTATGCCTGTTCTGATTGAAGGAAAGACTTCACATTCTCCTGCAAAGTATATAGATTCAATAATCAGGATAATGCAGAGTGATATTTTCGACAGGATTCATATAGATGTGAAACATAACATCAACCTCTATATAAAAGGAAATGAACTTATGAAGCAGGAATCAGCAGGTAAGAGATACGTTTCTGTTATGTTTAACGGCGAAAGGATAGAGTTTAAAGGTGTAGATGATATTGAAGTATAGCTGTTGAAAATAAAGCTTAGGCGGTAATATTAATAAACCTTTGCAGACGGAAAACCCTGAAGCAAAGGTTTTTTGTCAGTTACAGTTCAATAATGCTTTTTTGCCGGAGATTTCTTTTTTTGCAGATAGTTTACCTTGTGCGGGGCTCTAAGGGGATCACTGCCCATGTATACGGATTTAAAGTTTTGAGATGTCTTCCTGCCGCACTCATCACAATACAAACCTGAACAGATAGAACATCCGCATAGTTCGCATTTAAGGAATTGGTTGTCTTTTTCCACTATTTCCATACGGCCTTCACGCAGGTATCTCTTAATTTTATTAATAGAAATATCGAGATTGATAGAGACCTCAAAAATTTTCGCATAGGGATGCAGATACAAGTATTCCTTGATTCTACTAAAATCCTTTTCGTCTTTTTGAATACAGTCAAAACAGTATTCGGTATCCGTATTTATTTCATAAATTCTTCCGCACCTTTTACAATTCTTAATACCTACCATTTTTATCTCCATTTCTGCCATGGGCAGATAAATTATCCCATTTTTGAACCAGAGCTTTCTGCAAAAACATTTATGGGATATAATCAATTGGTTGCCCTGGCTATTTATTTCAGTACCTGAAAAACCGGTACAGCAGCAAAGTCTTTTAAACTCTTCAATTTCCTTAAGACTTATGCCCTAACCAAGGAATGGGAGATTATCTATAGGTGTCTTGATTTTATTATAGTCTCTTTATTGAAATATGTTAATAAACTAAGGGTCTTATTTTTAGAATGGACTGACCCAAGGGTGTGGGACTTGTGAACTATAGTTATTTGTATACCGGGGCGTCTTGTTATATGTTATAATTAACAGATGAATTGTAATAACAGGAGGAAATAAGTTGAAAACCGAAAAGAACGGATATTTATATCTGCTGATAACCGTAATGCTGTTCAGTACATATGAGGCTGTTGTAAAAACACTGGTTAACAAAATTGATCCTTTCCAAATCAATTTCATCCGCTTTTTAGTAGGTGGACTCATCTTGTTTGTTTTTTTACTGGTCAAATCAGATATTAAGATAAGTATGAATGATTTTTTCTGGCTGGTTGGTGTAGGAATAATAAATGTTGTCCTTAGTATGAGTCTTATGCAGCTAAGCCTTTATATGAAGGGGGCTCAAGCATCGGTATCTGCTGTTGTATTCAGCAGCAATCCGATATTTGTGGCTGTATTTGCTGCAATTATGGACAGGGAAAAGCTAAGCGTTAATAAGATTGCCGGACTCTTCATTGGCCTGATTGGTATATTGGTAATATTTGAGGATAAATTCATAACAGGTTTTTCTGATTTTAAAAGTCCATTCTTTGCACTCTTATCAGCTGTCTTTTACGGCTTATATACTGTGCTGGGAAGGAGACTTTCCATACGGCTCGGAAGTCTTAAAATGAACGCCTATTCCTTTATATTCGGAAGTGTTGCATTGTTGCCGTTACTCTTATTTTTCAGAATACCTGTTGTCAGATTTGACTATTCCGGCCTCTGGCAGGTTGTTTATTTATCGGTATTTGTCACAGGACTGGCATATCTTAGTTACTTTAAGGGCCTATCTATTGCAGGAGCAAGCAAAGGATCGCTTGTTTTCTTTGTAAAGCCTGCATTGGCGAGTGCTATAGCCGTAATATTCCTGAAGGAGCAAATGACTGTTAACCTGGTAATAGGTACTGTATTAGTAATATTGGGAATCACAACGGTGATTTACTGGAATGGTTTTAAGGAAAAAATAGCAAGTAATTTAAAGGATTTTTGCATAAAATGGAGAATTAATAAATAATATATCGAATAACCTTACATGGCTTCCCTAAACCATCCTATGGATGAACAAAGAAGAGGATTAATGTGAGTAGCATGGATAAGGTAAAAAAGGACAGTTCAGACGAAAAATCACTAAAGAATAAAAAAAATAGAATACTAATAATCAGTTTCAGGTGGTTCGCCCTGGCATCCATTACAGCCTATGCTCTTCTTGCATGTGATGATACGGCAGGGTGTGAGTACTTCTTTGTGTTTTTTTCACTAGCATTGATCTATAATATATTAATTACAGCATTTGTTATTAAGAGCAGGCATAAAAGCAAATTCAATTCAAAACCTATTATTTATGCAGACACCATTATTATTTCTCTATTTACAACCCAATCAGGCGGCATCGATTCTGATATGTATATCCTCCTTTTCTTTATATTGGGATATTGTGGTATTTACAAAGAAAAAGTATTTACACTTAAAGTAGGTATACTTAGTGTAGCTTCATATACACTGTTTAGTTTGTATATGGCTGGAAAAAGCGTTGACGAAATAAATCACTGGAGACTTGTCATAAGAGATGTATATTTAGTTCTTGCTACCTGTGGAATTACCATGATAAATAACGAAGTGAAAAAATATGGAGAATTACATAAAAAGGAATTCAAACTAGCCAGAACAGATAAGCTTACAGGGCTTGCAAACAGGCATTACTTTGATCAGAAGCTGGTTGAGGAGGCAGATTACGCTGTTAATTCGAGCAAACCTCTTAATATTTTAATATTTGATCTTGATAATTTTAAAAAGTTTAATGATACTTACGGACATGTCTGGGGAGACAAGCTTCTCACTCTGTTTTCCGATATTATAAAACAGAACATCAGGAAAACAGATATTCCAGTCAGATACGGAGGAGAGGAATTTCTTATACTTATAAGAGATCTTGATGCTGCTACTGCTAAGAGTGTAGGTGACAGGATAAGGCGGCAGCTTGAAAAACAACGGATTTACGTGGGCGATGATGATAACAGAAAGAAAGTTACGGTCAGCTGCGGCGTAGCTCAGTTTCCTACTCATTCCGGCAACATCAAGGAAGCAATTGACCTGGCTGATAAAGCATTGTACTTTGCAAAGGAAAACGGTAAAAATATTGTTATCTCATATGAGGATATGATCAAATCACATGGAAGGATTGTATAAACGGATATAGAAAAAAATCCATACCCGTTTATATTTAAGAGGTTGACACTATATCTTTAAATTGTTCTATCTACTGCTGCCGCAACCTTTCTGAATTCTTTCATTAACTGTGCAAATTTCGACGGACGTAATGACTGAGGTCCATCACAAAGGGCCGTACTTGGGTCCGAATGCACTTCGATAATCAACCCGTCTGCACCTGTTGCTATTGCACCTTTTGCCAGTGAACCGACATATTTCCACGCACCTGTTGCATGACTGGGGTCAACAAATATCGGAAGATGTGAATTTTCTTTTACTACAGGTATCGCACTTAAATCCAGCGTATTCCTTGTTGCTGTTTCAAAAGTCCGTACACCCCTTTCGCAAAGTATAACATCCGGGTTGCCGGAGGATATTATATATTCTGATGCCATAAGCCATTCTTCTATTGTTGCAGATAAGCCTCTTTTAAGAAGTACCGGCTTTTTACACATACCCACCTCCTGGAGGAGTCTGAAATTCTGCATATTCCTTGCACCTATCTGGATTATGTCTGCATATGAATTTACCAATTCCACATCACGTGTATCTACGACCTCAGTAACTATTTTCATGCCAGTTGCTTCTCTGGCTGCTGCCATAATCTTTAACCCGTCTTCTTCTAGTCCCTGGAAAGCATAAGGGGACGTACGGGGTTTAAAAGCTCCTCCTCTAAGTATTTTTGCACCTGCCTCTTTTACTTTAATAGCAGTTTCTATAAAAGTTTCTTCGCTCTCAATGGCACAGGGGCCTGCCATCACAACTATTTCATCCCCGCCAATCTTAATATCTCCCACCTCAATAATGGTAGGAACCTGTTTAAGCTCACGGCTTGCAAGCTTGTAAGGTTTCATAATCGGTACAAGGTTTTCTACACCAGGCATTGATATGATAGAATGTGTATTAAGCAGTCTTTTATCTCCAATTGCTCCTATAACTGTTTTGATTTCCCCAAAAATGGGATGAGTTCTAAAACCCAGATCCGATAACTTCCGTTCTACATTGTCGATTTCTTCCCTTGTAGCTGTTGAGCTCATTACAATAATCATAACATAACCTCCCATAATACTAATCTCGATTAAAGTTTTTTGAATTTAAGGGACAGTATCCCCGGTTTTTGATAAATTATAAAATAAAAACTCCTCGTCTCAAACAAGTCATTGACCTGTCTGGGACGAGGAGTATATTCTCCACGCGGTACCACCCATATTGGACTACTCAGAAATATGTAATCCCTCTTTAATGTACGGGAAAATAAGAATCCGATACATTTCTTCTCTTAACGGTGAAGAATCCGGTTTAGCCTACTCGATAAAAATCTTTATTCTATCATAGGGAAACATGGTTTCCGCTAATGGTTCAGCCAACAGCTCAAAGGAGAACTTCGGTTACTTTTACTTTTCCGGACTTTCACCATCTCCGGATCGCTTTAAAAGTATATATACACTTGATTAAGTGGATAAGTAACTTACTTTTCCTTATCATTGCTTTTAAATTTTTATTTGGTTAATGATAACACGTTTTTTTATGGCTGTCAATATATAGACAAACAACTTTTTACGAAATTCCGGAGAGCTGCTTGGCTAAAATAGCATGAAAAAAGTATATGTTTGTATTTATTAGGCATGCGAAAAATTTGCAAAAAAATATCATTTTATGGTATTATAATATTATGATTTTATGTGATCAATATTTTGATTAGGGTAATTGTCTATTCATTTTCACTTAGTGCCATTAATTTATTAACTGCTATGATGTTTTAGTTTACTAAATTCTTACGGCTTTTGAAGGATAATAGTGCTTTGTAAGTTTTACTCAGACAATTCCAAGTGTTTTACCGATCAATTAACAGGGGGTAGTGGTGGTATGGCTGAATTACAGGTAGTTGTATTTAGTCTAAATAACGACATGTGTGGGGCTGATACTTTACAGGTTAAGCAGATAGTAAAATATCAGAATGTTACAAAAGTACCCCAAATGCCTAAATTTGTAGAAGGCATGATTAATCTTAGAGGGAGTGTAATACCATTAATCAATTTAAACAAAAGATTTGATTACGGAGAGACTGAAATTAACAAAAAAACGAAGGTGCTTATATCCGAAATTAATGGCAAGCTTGTCGGATATATTGTAAATGATGTAATAGAATTAATAAAGCTTTCTAATGAAGAAATAGAAGTTTTACCAGAAATACTTGTTAGGACAGGAAATACATACTTGAAATGTATAGGGAAAAAAGGGGACAGGATAATATCTGTACTGGATTTGGCAGGTATTCTGACCGAAACTGAGGTTAAGAAAATAAAAAACTAAACAGGATAAAATAAAAGCGGGGTTTTAGCCCCGCTTTTTGCATTAAACGTTAAATCTGAACAGTGTAACATCTCCATCATGCATCACGTATTCCTTGCCTTCAGACCTTACAAGTCCTTTCTCCTTTGCAACTGTGTATGAGCCACAGGCCATCAGGTCATTATAAGCTACTATTTCCGCACGTATAAATCCTCTCTCAAAGTCACTGTGAATCTTACCGGCAGCTTGAGGGGCTTTTGTACCGGTTACTATTGTCCAGGCCCTTACTTCTTGAGGCCCTGCTGTGAGGTAGCTAATAAGTCCTAAAAGCTTGTAGCTGGATTTTATCAGTTTATCCAGACCGGATTCAGATAACCCTAACTCAACAAGAAATTCTTCTCTTTCCTCATCCTGCAACTGTGCTATTTCCTCTTCTATTTTTGCACATATGATCATTACCTCGGAGCCTTCTTTTGCAGCATATTCCTTTAGCTCTGCTACAAAGGCATTGTCGCCGCTTGATTGGAGATCGTCTTCAGACACATTTGCGGCATAAAGTACTGGTTTGGAGGTAAGAAGCAGCAACTGGTCTACTAGTGTCTGCTGATCTGTATCAAATTTCATCATTCTGACGGAGTTGCCTTTTTCCAGATTGTCTCTGATACTTTCATAGAGTTCAAGTTCTACCTGGAATTTCTTATCCCCGGACTTAAGCATTTTCCTTGTTCTGTCTATCCTTCTTTCCATTACTTCCATATCAGCAAAAATCAGTTCCAGGTTTATTGTTTCGATATCGCGGACGGGTCCTATAGAACCGTCAACATGTACTATATTCCCATCTTCAAAACACCTTACAACGTGAACTATGGCATCAACTTCACGGATATGGGATAAGAATTTGTTCCCTAAACCTTCACCTTTACTTGCGCCCCTTACCAAACCTGCAATATCAACAAACTCTACTGTAGTGGGGGTAACCTTCTCCGGATTGTACATCTGGGCAAGTTTGTCAAGTCTTTCATCAGGAACGGCAACTATTCCTACATTGGGTTCAATAGTACAAAAGGGATAATTGGCACATTCAGCTCCTGCTTTGGTAATAGCATTGAAAAGTGTACTTTTTCCTACGTTCGGCAAACCAACAATTCCGAGTCTCATCTATATCATCTGTCCTTTCGTATTCTATACAATTTTAGTTTATTCCACTTATTCCGGATTTAAATAATCAGTTCAAATTTATCAGGGTTTAGCAACAAAAATAAGCTGTTGCATATTGCCTATAAAATTATATATGATATAACTTTCTAATGCAATAAAATAATATGCGGGTAATACTAAGGTTCTCTAAATCATAAAGGATTTTTGTGATTTATGCAGAATAACATGTATTGAATATTAACTTTAGAATCATATATTATTAGATCAATGGGGATTATTGCAGCAAAGTCCAAATTGCACAATGAGGTGGAAGAGATATGAAGAAAATAGAGGCTATTATACGGCCTGGCAAGCTTAATGATGTACTTGATGAGCTTAATCGCCATCAGATTTTCGGGATAACGGTTACCCAGGTTATGGGTTGTGGATTGCAGGGAGGAAGGACACAATATTACAGAGGCAATAAATACTCAATCAACCTATTGCCGAAAACAAAGATTGAAACTATTGTCAAGGATTCATGGGTAGATGAGATTGTGCAGGCGATAATAAAAGTAGCCAGAACCGGTGAGATTGGGGATGGCAAAGTATTCATCTACGATGTTGAAGATGCGTACAGAATCAGAACCGACCAGAGAGGTGAAGCTGCTATTACGTAAGAAAACGCATGCATATACATGCGCTTTCTTATTTTATATGTTTTAAATCATTGTCGATAATATAAATGAAGAAATAATTGTAATGGTGAAAAAAACAAGTACGAAGTAGTCCATACTTTGCATCTTAATCTCCTTGTAGTGAGTACGTTTTCCAGACCCAAAACCCCGCACTTCCATGGAAATTGCCATTTTCTCAGTCTTTTTTACCGATGAAACCAGCAAGGGGACGGCAAGAGGGATTACGATTACAAGCTTCTTAAAAGGGTTTCTTGTATCAGAGTGATAGCCCCTTGACATCTGTGCTTGCAGTATCTGTTCCATTTCACCCATAAATGTGGGTATGAAACGGAGTGCTGTAATAAACATAAATGAATACTTAAAAGGAACTTTTAGTTTCTCAACCATAACTACTACTATATCGGTCATTGGTGTAGTCATTATCATGATAGGAATGGCAGAGACTGTAGAAAGCATCCTCAGAGCCATTGTGAGGCTGAGGATGAGACCTGTATCTGTAATTCTTCCTTTATTAAAATAGGGTATAGCATAAAACAATGTGTTTCCATCTGTGACAAAGAAAATCTGACATAGAACCAGAAAAAGAGAAAATATAAACAATCCTTTGACTATTGGCAAAATTTGTTTAAATACACCACTTACAGCCGCAACTAAAAGATTTGTTACAAATATGACCAGGATTATCAATGGTTGGCTAAACATGAAACTAAGCGCTAAAACAACAAACGTCCAAATGATCTTAGTAATAGGGTTTAGCCTGTGTACAAACGAATCTTTAGCTATATATTCAACCATTGCAGGCATTTTTCTCACCACCCGTAAGTAATAATATTTCATTAAACATATCTTCTACTGTATATGCGTTTTTAAAGAGGCCTTGCTTGTGGAATTTTCTGGCCAACAGGTATATCTGAGGTGAGTGAAGCTTTGCAAGTGAAAGACTTTCTGTCTTGCCAAGAACTGTCTCAGCAGGTCCATCTTCGAGTATCTGTCCTTTATACAGAATAATAACCCGTTTAGCATATCTGGACACAAGCTCCATATCATGTGTTACGAATATGATTGTTTTTCCGGACATATTAAGCAGCTTTATTATCTCCATTATCTCTATGCTTTCCTGATAGTCCTGTCCTGTAGTAGGCTCGTCGAGTACTATGACTTCCGTTTCCATTGCTAATACTGAAGCCAGGGCAATACGCTGGCGCTGACCTTTACTGAGTGAAAACGGATCTGATCCGAGGTGGCCGGATAGGCCTACATTTTCTGCAGCAAGCCGTACGTGCTTATCAATATACTCCTGGCTTTTTCCTAAATTTTTAAGTCCGAAAGCTATTTCATCAAATACAGTACTGCAAAAAATCTGGTGATCCGGATTCTGAAAAAGAAATCCTATATGCTGTGCCAACGAACTGGTTTTAGCAGAACAGACATCCACACCATTTACCGTTATTTTACCTTTTGTGGGCTTAAGAAGGCCGTTGAACTGCTTGAGCAATGTAGTTTTTCCTGCACCATTCTGGCCGATTATGGCGGCAAACTCTCCCGTCTTAATTGAGAGATTCAAATCTCTCAATACCTGGATTCCGTTTGTATATTCATAGCTAAGATGTTCTATATGAATCATTTTTTTCCTCCAAAGCTTTTTAAGGGCTAAACAATATACTTCAGTGACTAAGTAATGACACCCGGTAGTGAAGATAGCAGCAGACAACATAATAAAGTTGGCCTGTGTGACCAACCCTATCATTTAGATGTATCGATAATTGTATATCTATTGTAAAAGAACCTGCATATATGTCATAAGGGTAATAAGTTCTCTGCTTACGATAAATTTTTTAACACCTTGCTTATAGCCATAAATGCTTCTGCTACATCCACAGGTATTTCACCGTTGTAAAGTCCTTCATTTTTCAGCATTGAAACCAACCTTGTCACGGGTGCACAGCTTACACCCAGTTCCTGCAAAATATCCTGCCGGGAAAGTACATTTCGGGTCGGACCGTCTATAATAATACTTCCCTTGTTCATAACAACCAAACGGGAGCAGTATTCTGAAACAAGCTGCATTTTTTGCTCGACAACTACTACTGTGATATTAAATTCGGTATTTAACTTTTTAAGAGTTTCAAATACATCAAGGCTTCCCAGAGGGTCAAGTTCGGATGTTGGTTCATCCAAAACCAATACTTTTGGTCTTAGTGCTATTGCAGCAGCTATTGCGACTCTTTGCTTCTGGCCACCCGAAAGCCTCACTGTTGATGAGTGTCTGAGGTGGGATATCCCTGCGAGTCTCAGGCTTTCTTCTATACGATTCTCCATTTCTGGTTTTGGTATACCCATGTTTTCCAAACCAAAAGCTATCTCTTCTTCTACAATAGAAGATACTATCTGAGCCTCCGGATCCTGAAACACACTTCCGATTGAATAAGCAAGGACAGCACAGGTATTATCCACTGTATCCCTGCCATCTATAATTACATGACCGTAATAGTCGCCATTCTGAAAGTGAGGTACTACTCCGTTAAGACAAAGAGTAAGGGTTGATTTTCCTGCACCTGTAGGGCCTATTATGCCTACGAACTCACCTTCCGAAATATTCAGGTCTATATTTTTTAGCGCAGCTTCTGCCGAGCCTGTATAGTTGAATGTAAGATTTTTGATATCAATCATTATAGCCTCTTATCAATCTTTTTTTCCTAAAGCGGTTTTAATAGGATAGTATAAAACCTGTGCAATTATAGTGTTTACTACGGCCGTTACTATGACTACAGTCAGCAGGTAAGTAAATGTAGGATTTTTTTTCACTTCCACAAACAGAATAAGGAATTTTAGTGTAGTGATATAAGTAAGTCCACTTGCCAGAGTACCAATGAAAGTAACTAAGGCCGGCTTAAGTGAAAATTTCTTTACAGACGGTTTGAAAGGAAGCATTGTAAGCCCATATGCCACCAGTAGTCCTACAGGTTCGCTCAGAAAATTAATGTAGGGGATAAGTGATTTTGTTGTGAAATGGCACACAGCAGCTGCAACTAAACTGATACCTACAGCTTCAAGGAATTTTGGTCTGATAAGAATAATTGCAAGACAGTACATACCGATGACAAAGTTTGGCGTTATACCGAATACCTGTGGTGCATATAGTCTTAGTACTGCTCCTGCTGCGAGTAAAATTCCTACTAATACTACATCGACTGCCTGCATACCTTTCTTTGCTGAAACTTCTCTTTTTTGCATTGCTACATTTTCCATAAAAATACAACCTCCTTAATATACTGTTGAGTTCTGTGAGAAGAAGGTTGAGATTTGCACATTAATCAATTATTTATACTATCTGAAATAATTTCTGATAATAAAAATAGCCAGGATAAACCCGACTATGTAACATCATATTGATAGTAGGCTCATCTCGTCTCATCTCGTCTTAAATTTTCTCATCTCTTCTCAAAACCAATTAACATTATAGTAACATTAAAGATTTCAAATGTCAATTCAAATCCTATCAAAAAGCTTTGATGCTGATTACTTACAGTAATCAGCTTTCACGGTAATCAAGAATTCTTTTACTTTTCTTTTCACTTCTGGGAAGTTCCCCAATATTATATGCTTCTGCACTTATGAGAATGCCTATGCGCTTTTTGAATAGGTCGGTTACATTTTTTTCTACTGCTTCTTTATCAGCAGCATATTCTTTTTCAACCTTAAGGGTCATCATATCTTTTCCATCCAAATGACTGATTACTACCTGATACTCACTGCTTGCCCCAGCTGCTTCCTTCAGAAGTTCGTCAATCTGTCCGGGATAAATATTAACCCCTTTTACCTTAACCATATCATCGGTCCTTCCAATGATTCTGTCATGACGGGGATAGGGTAGACCACACGGACAGGTACCGGGGATTATCCGGGTCAAATCACGTGTTCTGTACCTTAAAAGGGGAGCGCCCTCTTTTTTCAGTGTAGTAATGACAAGTTCCCCATATTCACCGTCATTAAGGGGATTACCTGTAACAGGGTCAATTATTTCAAAATAAAGGTAATCATTCCAGTAATGCATCCCCGTATGATAATCACAATCTATGGAAATACCCGGCCCGTATATTTCAGTAAGGCCGTATATATCATAGATTTCTATGCCCAGTTCATTCTTGATTCTTGAACGCATTTTTTCGCCCCAGCGTTCCGAACCTATAATTCCTTTTTTTAGTTGAATGCTTTCTCTAATCTTTCTTTTCTCTACCTCTTCTGCCAGAACAAGAGCATAGGAGGATGTAGCTACAAATGCAGTAGATTTCAGGTCGATCATCATCTGGAGCTGTTTGTCTGTATTTCCCGGTCCCATTGGAATAGCCATAGCTCCGAGCTTTTCAACACCTGCCTGAAAACCTATGCCAGCCGTCCATAATCCATAACCAGGGGTAATCTGTACTCTATCGACAGAAGTAACTCCGGCAGTTTTAAAACACCTGGCCATCATTTCTGCCCAGTCACTGACATCATTGGCGGTATAGGGAATTATTACAGGCCTACCTGTAGTTCCTGAAGAAGAATGAATCCTCACAATTTCTTCGTCATGTACTGCCTGCAGCCCAAGGGGGTAGGCATCACGCAGCTCATCCTTTGTAGTAAAGGGAAGCTTTTGTATGTCTTCAGAGGTTTTTATATCCTCAATGCTGATTCCGCAAGAAGAAAACTTCTGTTTATAAAATGGACTGTTTACTGATATTCTTTCCAAAAGATGTTTTAGTTGATTGAACTGAGTGTCTCTCATCTCGTCTCTCTCCTCACAGGCAGACACCATATCTATTTCGAAACTGCACAAACTTTTTGCAGCTATCCCTCAGCAGGCATCTCCTTCTAATCTGTTTATAGTTGTATTCCGGATATATATGGCATAATCTCCGGCCTTAATGTTTGACAAAATAAACCATGTGGGCAAATATGAACTAAAGATTATTAACTGAATCATAGCCTGAGTTTAAGGCCTTTATATTTAAATTCAGATATTTTTCAGGTACATTTTCTTTTATAGCTTTCTCAAGGCTTTCTTTTGAAAAGGGCAGCATTCCTGCGGCGCAGGCAGCACCTAACAGAACGATATTAACCGCTTTAACAGAGCCGGCCTTTTCTGCCAGGGAATAACCGTCAATAAAAACAGCTTTTGGAACGTTTTTCTTAATAAAACCGATTATTTCATCCGAATCATAAGCGGAGTTTCCCAGGGAAGCCGTCACTGGTTTGATAATCTGAGTATTAATAATGCACTTGCCGCCTTTTTTTAATCTGGGAAGGCTGCGTGCCGCTTCAGCCAACTCAAAGGCTATAATAACGTCGGAAGTACTCATGGGAATTATAGGACTCGAAGCACTGCTGTCTACCCTTACATGGCTGACAACGGAACCTCCTCTTTGAGCCATACCTATAGTTTCTGAAGTTCTGGTAAACAAACCTGCATCTATAGCAGCCAGAGCAATCATTCTTGAGGCCAGTACAGTACCTTGTCCGCCAACTCCTGCGATCAATACGTCATATTTCATTTATCAGCACCCCCTACAGCATCAAATGGACAAATTTGTGAACATAAGGTACATCCGTAGCACAAGGAAGGTTCGATGGAAACCTTGCCTTCCATAAAAGACATGGCCGGGCAACCGATCTCTTTTATACATTTTTTGCATGAGGTGCATTTTTCATTTATATGCAATTTCTTTGAAGGCTTAAATAAAGAAATGCAAGGAGCTTCAAATATCACTACTGAAGGTCCTTTAAAATTAACAGCTTCACGGACAGCTTCTACCGCATCCTGCAATTCAAACGGATTTACCTTCGATACATATTTTACCCCGCATGCAGATACAAGCGCGAAGATGTCTATTTTTCCGGACTCTGTACCCATCATTGTTTTGCCGATTCCAGGGTGCGGTTGATGACCTGTCATTGCTGTCGTACTGTTGTCAAGAATAACAACAGTAATATCCGTATTGTTATATACCGCATTGATTATTCCTGGTATTCCTGTGTGGAAGAAAGTGGAATCGCCTATAAAAGCGATATGGTCTGCATCAGGCTCTGAACGGTGCAGTCCCTGAGCTATAGTAATTCCAGCACCCATGCACAAACAGGTATCCACCATTTCCAGGGGTTTGGCATTACCCAAGGTATAGCAGCCGATATCTCCGGTGAATACTGCTTTTTTTTTCTTCATAGCCATCTTTACAGAATAAAAAGCACCTCTATGAGGACAGCCAGCACAAAGAACGGGAGGTCTTACAGGTAGCTGAGGAACCTGTAAAGAAGCTTCTGCTGTTTCTCCTGACTCTAATCCAGAAAATTTCATGATTGCTGACTTAACCAACTCAAGACTATACTCACCCGCAAAAGGCAGGTCTTTGGATTTCTTTCCTGATATTTCTGGTTTACCGTTATTTCCGGCACTAAGAAGCAAAAGTTCTTCTTCAATCACAGGATCGAGCTCTTCCAGCACCAATACCTTATCCAGGCCATCTATAAATTCTTTTGCCAGCTGTGTGGGAAGCGGATAAGGCGTACCGACTTTTAGCACCTTTATATCCAGTTTCAGCATAGATAATGCCTCAACTGCATATGAGTATGCAATACCTGATGCTGCAATGCCGATTTTTCCGAAACCTGTTATTCCGTTATATTTACTTGATGAGAAAATCTCGCTTAATTTTTCTTGCAGACTTTCTATATGAATATGCTTTTTGTAGGAAAGGCTGGGGAAAATCACCCAGCGGGGATCTTTTTCAAAACCCTCTATTTTGTGGCAGACGGCAGTATTAGTAATATCAATTGTACTGCATGAATGGCAAATTCTTGTTGTAGGCCTCAAGAATACAGGAAGCTGAGTCTGCTCGGAAAGCTCGAAAGCAGACTGTATCATTTCATAAGCCTCTTCTGGTGAAGAGGGATCAAAAACCGGCAGATTGGAAAAACGCGCAAAATGTCTTGTATCCTGTTCTGTCTGGGAAGAAAACGGTCCCGGATCATCTGCGACAAGCACTACCAGTCCACCCTTTACACCAATATATGCAAGGCTCATCAATGGATCGGACGCTACATTCAGCCCTACCTGTTTCATGGTTACAAGTGCTCTCGCTCCTGCATATGATGCTCCTGCAGCTATTTCCATTGCTACTTTTTCATTTACGGACCATTCTACATATATATCCCCGGGATTATTTTCGGCTATTGTTTCAAGTACCTCGGTAGATGGTGTTCCAGGGTAACCTGACACAACATTTACACCTGCTTTTATGGCACCCAAGGCAATAGCTTCATTACCCATCAGCAGTTTCTTTGACATATTGACCCTCCAAGATAAAAATGCAACTTAAAAGCTGCATAAAGTTAATTAATGTACGTATAAGGTTAAGATCCAGATAAAAAAATAAAAAGCAGTATGATTGTCTTTAAAGTATGATCTGATCTTAGTCTTGATTCGTGCAAGGTAGTACACTTTTTTATTATAGTTTATATTTTTATTGGAGTAAAGTTAATCGTACACATTTTCCGGTTACTCGGGTAGGCTGAATGAGATGAAGAAATATGGCAGACATTAACAATGTTTTGTTGGCACAAAATTCCTATTTTTGCTAATTAGCTATTGCATATGATATCTTATCATGCTATAATTCCAATAAGTAGACTTGAAAGATTAGTTTAGAGTTTAGATGAGTTTAGTGAGTTTGAGAAGAGATGAGAAGAGACGAGGCGGATACTTTAGATAATTGTTGCTTTCACGCCGGGTAGCTTCTTACCCGGCTTTTATTATGCTTAAGTATCATTACTTGAGCTGACTTAAAGAATTTTTATTTTCGTCATTTCTCATGTCTTCCTTTAAAAAGGGGGCGTCGTAGTGTTTTATCCTACTCTTGATGAAGTAAAGGTTTTAGCAGAGAACCACAATTTAATACCGGTTACCATGGAAGTTTATGCCGATATGGAGACTCCCATCAGTCTGTTTAAAAGATTTGAAGACTGTAGCTATTGCTTCCTGCTTGAAAGTGTGGAAGGAGGAGAAAAATGGGCAAGATTTTCTTTTATTGGCAGAAATCCTTTCATAACTCTGAAATGCATTAACAATTCAGTGATTATCGAGGATAGCAATGGTCATGTTACGGAAAATAGCGGTAACCCTATAGAAGTATTAAGAGACTTGATGGGGAAATACAAGGCTGCGGACTTGACAGGTACACCCAGGTTTAATGGTGGGGCTGTAGGTTTTTTTGGTTATGACCTTATCAGGTATTATGAGAACCTGCCCAATACGGCATGTGATGAATTGAAACTTCCCGACTGCCATTTCATGTTTACAGACGAAGTGCTGGTTTTTGACCATCTGAAGCAGAAGATACACATTGTTGTCAATCTCCATGTTAACGGAAATATAGAAAGGGCTTACAACAGCACTGTAGAAAAAATCAAGGGAATATATAGGGAAATTCTTTCAACAAGATGGAAAATAGCCGATAATTTTAAACCTGATTTCGGAAGGGCTAAAAGTAAATTCGTATATACCAGCAATATTGATAAGGAAACATACTGCAGCAATGTTAGAAGGGCAAAGCAGTATATTAAGGACGGAGATATATTTCAGGTTGTTTTGTCGCAAAGGTTGTGCGTAGAAACCAAACAGGATCCCTTTAACGTATATAGGGTGCTGAGAGTAATAAATCCTTCGCCGTATATGTATTATCTGAAATTCAAGGATTACAGGGTAGTGGGCTCTTCACCGGAAATGCTTTGCCGTGTGGAAGACGGCTTGGTTGAGACATGTCCTATTGCGGGTACTAGGAAGAGAGGAAAGACCTTGCAGGAAGATGAAGCCCTGGAAAGGGATCTGCTGAGTGATGAAAAAGAACTGGCAGAACATACTATGCTCGTAGATCTGGCCAGGAATGATGTAGGTAAGGTATCAAAGTACGGTACTGTAGAAGTGAAAAATCTGATGCATATAGAGAAATACTCCCATGTAATGCACATTGTCACAAACGTTCAGGGTGTAATCAGCGACAATAAAACAGCTTTTGATGCACTTATGTCAATACTGCCTGCAGGTACATTATCAGGAGCGCCAAAGGTCAGGGCTATGGAGATAATTGATGAGCTAGAAACTGTTAAGAGGGGAACGTATGGAGGCGCAATAGGATACTTGAGTTTCAACGGCAATCTTGACAGCTGTATTACTATAAGAACCATGGTATTCAAAGACAGTAAGGCTTATGTACAGGCCGGAGCAGGAATAGTAGCAGATTCTGACCCAGAAAAGGAATATGAAGAATCAATAAACAAGGCTACAGCATTGCTTAAGGCACTTGAGGAAGTAGGTGAAATAAGATGATGGAAAGTAGAGGAAAAATACTTATTATAGATAACTATGACTCATTTACTTATAACTTATATCAGTATATTGGTGAAATAAATCCGGATATTGAGGTTTTCAGAAATGACAAAATATCTATTGATGAAATAGAAGAAAAAAATCCGGACTATATAATAATATCTCCCGGACCAGGATTTCCTAAAGATGCAGGAATATCAATAGATTTAATCAGAAGGCTTGGACCCCAAATTCCCATATTAGGGGTATGCCTGGGTCATCAGGCTATAGGTGAGGCTTTTGGCGGCAAGGTGATACATGCACGGGAACTGATGCATGGAAAGGCTTCTGAGGTGATAGTAGAGCAGGATTGCAGGTTGTTTTCAGGACTGGAGAACAGGATTACAGTCGGAAGATATCATTCTCTTATAGTAAGTGGCGACGCTCTTCCGGAAAGTCTGGTGGTAACAGCAAAAACTATAAATGGGGAAATCATGGGGCTGAAACATGCTGAATACTCTGTGTATGGCATACAATTTCACCCTGAATCCATACTGACTCCAAAAGGTAAACATATCTTGAGAAACTTCCTGAGTATAAAAAAGGCGGAGGAAATATGAAGACGGCTGATGAGTGTTTGAATATAGAAGAAATTCGTAGTGAAATTGATAGAATTGACATGAGAATAATATCAGAAATCAGCAGCAGGTATAAGTATGTAAAGGCAGCTGCCAGGTACAAAAAAGATGAGGAAAGCGTAAAGGCGACTGACAGGGTAAAGAAGATGATGGAGGCAAGAAGGCAGTGGGCTTTGGAGGAAGGTCTTGACCCAGATGTGATAGAGAAGCTGTTTACTTGCCTGGTCAATTATTTTATAGGTGAGGAGCTAAAACAAATCAGATAGAAATGTGAAATAGATGAGATTTGATGAGAGGAGAGAGTAAGTTATGATAAAAAGTGCAATCCGGAAGCTTGCAGAAGGTCAGGACCTGACTGAAACTGAAATTATGGAGGCTATGAACTGTATCATGGAGGGCGAGGCAACTCAGGCACAAATAGGCAGTTTCATTACTGCTCTGAGGATAAAAGGCGAGTCTATAGAGGAAATAACGGGATGTGCAAGGGTAATGAGAGAAAAAGCAGACAGGATTCAGCCTGATGTTCCTTATTATATTGATACATGTGGTACAGGCGGCGATGGTGCAAATACATTTAACATATCTACCGCTTCTGCATTTGTTGCAGCTGCGGGAGGGGTAGTAGTCGCAAAGCATGGAAACCGGTCAATTTCGAGTAAATGCGGGTGCGCTGATGTACTTGAGGCTTTTGGAATAAATATTTCACTGACTCCTGAACAGGTTAAGTGCTGTATAGAAAAAGTGGGTATAGGCTTCATGTTTGCACCTGCATTCCATAAGTCTATGAAGCATGCTGCAGGGCCTAGGCGTGAGCTTGGAATAAGGACGATATTCAATATCCTCGGGCCATTAACAAACCCTGCAAATGCCAACGGGCAGGTACTGGGGGTATTTGACGGCAGGCTTACAGAACCTGTGGCAAATGTCCTGCTGAATCTGGGTGTGGAAAAAGCAATGATAATACACGGGAACGATGGGCTGGATGAAATAACCGTTGCTGACGAGACCATGGTTTCGGAGGTAAAAGACGGAAAAGTAACAAGCTATAGGATAAGTCCTGAAGAGTATGGTATAAGAAGAGCAGCAGCAGACGAACTTAAGGGTGGGGATGCACAGCATAATGCAAAAATCATCACTGATATTTTTAGCGGAGAAAAAGGAGCAAGGCGTGATATAGTGCTGCTTAATGCTTCCGCTGCTCTATATATAGGAAAATTGGCCGGTAGCATAAAGGACGGAATCGAATTAGCCGCAGATATTATTGATTCCGGAAAGGCGATAAAAAAGATAAATGAGTTGAGAGAATACACGCAAAGTTTCGTACAAGGTGAAAAGGTTGGTTGAACAAAGAATTGTATGGGAGAGGGTCAAATGATATTAGATAGGATAGTAGAACAGAAAAAACTCCAGTTGAATGAAGAAATGAAGCATCTTTCAATTGAAGGCTGGAAACAAAGGGTAAAGAGGTCGGGCCTGCATGCTGCACAGGACTTTTATAAAGCCATAAAACGTAAAGGTGAAATTTCTATTATAGCTGAAGTCAAAAAGGCATCACCTTCAAAAGGGGTTATCAAAGAGGATTTTGATCCAATAAAAATAGCCAAAGAATACAGTAATTCAAATGTCCAGGCAATATCGGTGCTGACGGAAAAGAATTTTTTCATGGGCAGTGATGACTATCTTGTAAAGATAAGACAGAATATTCCTGTACCGGTACTCAGAAAGGATTTCATTATTGACTTGTGGCAGGTGTATCAATCCAGATGCCTCGGTGCTGATGCAATATTGCTGATTGTTTCTATTCTCTCCGATGAAGAGTTAAAGAAATTTCAGCTTGTGGCAGGGATACTCGGTATGCAGTGCCTGGTTGAAGTGCATGACAGGGAAGAGCTTGACAGGGCTCTGGAAGCGGGTGCGAAAATTATAGGTATTAATAACAGGGATTTAAAGACCTTTAATGTGGACCTGAAAACGACAGAAAAGCTTATGAATTTTATTCCTCACGACAGGGCAGTAGTAAGTGAAAGCGGAATAAAAACTCCTGAGGATATGAGATACCTTAAAGAGCTTGGAGTTGATGCGGTGCTTATTGGTGAGACATTTATGCGTGCCGGGTCAATAAGTGATAAAATCAACGAACTGAGAGCGGTGTAGCCATGGTAAGAGTAAAGATATGCGGTCTGAAAAGACAGGAAGACATACTGTATGTTAACAAGTACAAGCCTGATTATGTAGGATTTGTTTTTGCTGAAAGTAAGCGCAGGTTAGGGATAGAAGCTGTCAAGAATCTGGCAGGTTTGTTAGATGGAGGAATAAAAAAGGCAGGTATTTTTGTCGATGAAAGTATGGAAAACGTAGTACATACAGTAGCGGAATGCAGTCTTGATATTGTCCAGATACATGGAAATGAGCCTCCGGAATATATCTATGGTTTAAAAGAAAAGCTTAAAAACTGTAGATTGATTTCTCGACCAGAAGATATACAGGTTTGGAAAGCGATCAGGGTAAAGGATTTGGAATCTGTCGGACAAATGAAGTATTATGATGCAGACGCTTTTGTCCTTGATGCTTTTGCTGAAAAGGCATACGGGGGAATAGGAAAAACATTTGACTGGAAGCTTGCCATAAAGGCTAAAAGCTATGGAAGAATTATTTTGGCTGGCGGACTAAATCCCGGAAATATTAAAGAAGCTATGAATATGGTAGAGCCTTTTGGGGTAGATGTCAGTAGTGGTGTTGAAACTGAAGGCTATAAAGATGAAGAAAAAATAAGGGATTTTATAGATGTTGTAAAAGAGTGGAGGTAAAATTATGGCTGTAAATAAAAAGGGGCGTTTTGGAGAGTTTGGAGGTCAGTATGTTCCGGAAACGCTTATGAATGCGTTGATAGAGTTGGAATCAGAATATGAAAAGCTGAAAAACGATCCTGAATTCATAAAGGAATTAGAATTCTATTTCAAGGAGTATGCAGGAAGACCATCACTTTTGTACTATGCAGAAAAAATGACAAAAGATCTTGGCGGAGCAAAGATTTATCTTAAGAGGGAAGATCTAAACCACACAGGCTCACATAAGGTAAATAACGTACTAGGGCAGGTTCTTGTTGCTAAAAGGATGGGAAAGAAAAGGGTTATAGCTGAAACAGGAGCAGGTCAGCATGGTGTAGCAACTGCAACGGCTGCTGCATTGTTCGGATTGGAATGCGAAGTATTTATGGGTAGAGAAGACATGGAACGGCAGGCGCTTAATGTCTTCCGCATGAGGCTGCTTGGGGCTGAAGTGCGTCAGGTGCTTTCAGGAACCTGTACTTTAAAGGATGCTTGTAATGAAGCTATGCGGGAGTGGGCATCAAGAGTAAATGATACATTTTATGTACTTGGATCAGTAATGGGACCTCACCCGTATCCAATGATGGTTCGTGATTTTCAAAGCGTTATCGGGAAGGAAGTAAAGGAACAGATTATAGAGAAGGAAGGCAGGTATCCGGATTACCTCCTTGCATGTGTGGGTGGAGGCAGTAATGCCATGGGGTTGTTTTATCCGTTTATCAGAGAGGAAGAAGTGAAGCTTATAGGAGCTGAAGCTGCAGGCGAAGGTATTGATACCAATATGCATGCAGCGACTTTGACTAAAGGAAGCGTAGGCGTTTTGCACGGGATGAAATCTTACTTCCTTCAGGATAAGGATGGACAGATCAACCCTGTTTATTCTATTTCTGCTGGCCTGGATTATCCTGGTATAGGACCTGAACATGCCTATCTGTACAGCAGTGGCCGCGCACAATACGTACCTGTTACAGATAGAGAGGCTGTAGAAGCATTCAGATACCTTACAAGGACAGAGGGTATTATTCCGGCTATTGAGAGTGCCCATGCTGTAGCATATGCTATGAAGATAGCCCCCGAACTTCCAAAAAGCAAAATAATCGTTGTAAACTTGTCGGGCAGAGGGGACAAGGATGTCTATTCCATAGCGAAGTATATGGGAGAGAATATTTCGGAAGATAATTTATAAGAGTGTTTTTTTTCTAATATTGACAGGTATATTGCTATTACGTGTGTTCTATGTATTGATTTTAATAGTTACGGAGGTTTTTTATGAACAGGATAGATCAAAGGTTTGCAGAGTTAAGAAAACAAAACAGAAAAGCCCTGATAACCTTTATTACAGCCGGAGACCCGGATTTAAACACAACAAGAAGGCTGGTAAAAGAGATGGAAGAAAAGGGAGCAGATATCATAGAGCTTGGAATACCTTATTCAGATCCTATAGCTGAAGGACCTGTGATTCAGAGGGCAAATGCAAGGGCTCTTGGCAATGGAATCAAAATAAAGGATATTATGGAAACGGTTAGAGAAATCAGAAGGGATGTAAAAGTTCCCATACTCTATCTGCTTTATTTTAACTGCATTTTTCAATACGGTCCTGAAAAATTCTTTACGGACTGCCGGTCTTGCGGGGTAGACGGCTTGATTATTCCGGATCTGCCTTATGAGGAACAAGGTGAGTTAGATGATCTTGCAGTCATGTATAATGTTCACCTGATAACGTTGGTTACTCCGACTTCAAAAGACAGGATAGAAAAAATATCAAAAAACTCCAAAGGTTTTTTGTACTGTGTGTCTTCACTTGGGGTTACCGGCATAAGAAGTGAATTTGGTACTGATTTTGATGAATTCTTTTCGTATGTGAACAGGGTTGCAGAAATACCGAAAGCAATCGGTTTTGGAATATCAAATGCAGAGCATATCAGAAAGCTTAAGAACTACTGTGATGGCTTGATTATAGGAAGTGCCATTGTCAAGCTGGTAGAGAACGGTAAAAATGCAGATCAAGCTGTAAATAATGTAGGTTCGTTCGTTCAGGAACTGCGTAGTGCTATGGATGAATGAAACAAATAAATACTTCCCAAAGTATACCGTTTGTGGTAGAATTTTTTTGACATAATACTACATTTTTAGGGAGGAAACGTGAAAAAGATGAAAAAATGTTTGAGCTTAGTTCTGATTGTATTTGTAGTTATGAATTTACTTACGGCAACTGTTTTTGCCGCCAAACCACTCACATATAAAGACTATATGAAGCAGGGAAACACACTGATGACACAGGGAAAATACCAGGAAGCTGTACAAGCTTATGATAAAGCAATAAAACTCAATTCGAAATATGCTGAAGCATATTTGAAAAAAGGAATATGCCTTGATTACCTGGAGAAATATGCGGATGCGATAAAAGCTCTTGACATGGCAATAAAACTGAATGTTAAGTATGCGGAAGCTTACTTTTACAAAGCTGACGTATTGTCCTGCCAGGGAAAATATGCTGAAGCAGTAAAACAGTATGATCTTGCAATCAAATACAATTCAAAATATGCTGATGCCTACTGCGATAAAGGGCATGCATTATTTGTTCTAGAAAAATATGATGACGCTCTTAAGGCTTTTGATATGGCGATAAAACTGGCACCAAAGCATTCTGTTGCATATATGAATAAGGGTTCTGTGCTAAATAGGCTTGGAAAAACTGAAGAGGCAATTGCTGCTTATGACAAGGCAATACAGTATAATCCCAAATATGTAGATGCTTATGTTAATAAAAGCATGGTTTTACATGATACAGGTAAGTATGAGGAAGCGATAGTTGTATGCGACAAAGCTATAAAGCTTGATCCTGAAAACGTTGATGCATACTTTTATAAAGGACTGTCACTAAACTCTCTGGAGAAATATGAGGATGCACTGACTGCACTTAACCGTGTTTTGGAGCTCGATCCCGAGCATACTGGGGCTTATGCAAATGCAGTAATTTCACTTTATTACTTAAAGAGTTATGAAGAGGCTGTAGAGGTTGCAGATTACTTGATAAGCGTGGACTCAAAAGATGTATTTGCATATTACTATAAAGGAATAAGTCTGGCAGATATGGGAAAGGATGCAGATGCCATAGCTGCACTGGATAAAGCAATTGAATTGATGCCGGAAGTCATAGCAGCGTATCACAAGAAAGGCAGTATATTATATAAACAGGGAAAATACGAAGAAGCTATAAATGTTCTAGAAAGTGCACTTAAAATAGCACCTGATGATCCTACATTATACTATAATATTGCATGCTCATACTCCCTGCTGAATAAGCCTAAAGAAGCGTTGGAAAACCTGAAAAAAGCTGTTGAACTTGATGAAAGTTTTAAGGAAACAGCAAAGGCTGACAAGGATTTTGACAATATCCGCAATACAGACGATTATAAAGCATTCATAGGCGGTTGATGACAGGAAAAATTTAAAAAAGGAATTTCAAGGGTTTCCTTGGAATTCTTTTTTATTGTATATAATCAACAAAAATATTCTGTAATTTTATACTAAAAGCATGTTTTCAAAAATCAAAAATATGATAAAATAGAGAAAAATCAAGACAAGCTGTAGAAGAAAAACTAATTTATTCCTATATAAATTGATGTTAGTTTGCTTTATTAAGTTGTCAAGGTAATCAGGAGGGATGAAATGAGTGAGGAAAACAAAACACTGATAGAGATATATGAAATGCTGAAGATGCTTGTTGACGGTCAGAAACAGCTTATTGAAAGTATAAATGAAATTAAAGCGGAACAGAAAAAGATGCATGAAGAGATCAAGCTTAATAACTTTGTACTTAACAATATTACTATGCGCAATGAAATACTAAACTAACAATCAAAGAAAGTTTGAAGCTATCCTCATTTATATAGGGTAGCTTTTTGTTATTAATAATGTTTCAGTTTTATATTTTGTTCAAATATTGTTTACATTTTATACATTGTTGGAACAATACATAAATGGTATTATTTATTTGTATAATTTGATTATCGCTTCTTTACACGAAATCCTCTAAAATAATTTGAAGGTGACATAAACATGAATAATAAATTGAAAGTATTGGTTATAGATGATGATATCAATATTTGTGAGCTGATCCGGCTATATCTTGAGAAGGAAGGTTATGAAGTTCAACCGGTATATAACGGAATAAAGGGTCTGGAATTATTTAAGGAATTTACGCCGAACATTGTCGTTTTGGATATTATGCTTCCGGGTATCGATGGCTGGCAGGTTTGCAGGGAAATCAGAAAAATCAGCAGCATACCGATAATCATGCTGACAGCAAAGGGGGAAACCTTTGACAAGGTTTTGGGTCTGGAGCTTGGTGCTGATGATTATATGGTGAAGCCTTTTGAGCCGAAGGAGCTGGTAGCAAGAGTAAAGGCTGTATTGAGACGGTATGAACACAAGGAAGCTGATATGCAGGAGATAGTATACCCAAACCTTGTTGTTAACAAATCAAACTATACCGTTAAGCTTAGTGGAAGAAATATAGAATTGCCCCCAAAAGAGCTGGAACTTTTATTCTTTCTGGCATCAAACCCAAACAAGGTATTTACAAGAGAGCAGCTTTTGGAACATGTCTGGGGTTTCGATTTTTATGGGGATTCAAGGACCGTAGATGTCCATGTAAAAAGATTAAGAGAAAAAATAGAGACGGAAAACCAGAAGTGGCAGCTGAAGACTGTATGGGGTGTAGGATATAAGTTTGAGGTGAAATGAGGTTGCAAACCATGTTTAAAACCATATTCAGCAAGCTTATTGCCATATTTGTTGCAATACTGCTTGTGAGTTTTTCTGTTGCAGGGGTAATGCTTTACTATTTTCTTAGTGATTTTGTACTGAAGGAAAAGGTAAGTGTACTGGACAAAAGCGCTGAGAAATTAAATTCATTCCTGAAAATATATGTCGAAAATCAGAATAATCAGCTTACGGCCGTTATTTTCAATGAAATTCTGGAATCATACAGTTCAAGTACCTTATCACTGATTTGGGTAGTAAATGCTGAAGGAAAATTGATTTTTAATGTTTCAGGCGTATTTGGACAGACTATCGAAAATCATGTAAAAAAGCAGATTACTGACCAGTCCGGGATACTGAGGCTTCCGGATGAAAGGCAGTATAAGGAAGTAATGGCGGGTAAGAAGGAATATATTCAGGAAAACGGTGATTTTTACGGGCTCTTCAAGGATACTCAAGTACCGTGGCTGACTATAGAAAAACCATTTAAGTATATTGACAATAACGGTAAGGAAAAAGTACTGGGTGCCGTATACTTAAGCACCCCGATACCGGAAGTTCTCGGTGTGAGGACTTCAGTGATAAAGCTGTTCCTCATTTCCGTATCTATTGCCATATTGGTTTCTATAATATTGGTTTATATTTTTTCAAGAAGAATTTCCAAACCTCTTAAACAAATAAGAAATGCAGCCAAAATAATTGCGGGCGGTGAATTTCACGAAAGACTGGATATCAAATCGCAGGATGAAGTCGGAGAACTTGCCAGGAGCTTTAATCAGATGGCGGTTGCATTGCAGAATCTTGAGGAGATGCGTAGAGGCTTTATTGCAAATGTTTCGCATGAATTAAGAACACCAATGACCTCTATAAGAGGCTTTATTGACGGTATACTTGATGGAGTAATACCACCGGAAAAACATGCTGATTATCTGAAAATTGTAAGAGATGAAACAAGCAGGTTGAACAGGCTGGTAAATGACTTGCTTGATCTTGCAAGAATGGAGGCAGGAGAAACAAAGCTGACACTTAAAAACTTTGATATAAATGAACTCATAAGAAGATGCATTATTAAGCTTGAAGCCATAATTGAACGAAAAGGCATACTGGTTGAAGCCAGCTTTGAGGAAGAAGACATGTTGGTAAACGCTGATGCTGATGCTATCGAAAGAGTGATAATAAATCTTGTGCATAATGCAATCAAGTTTACTGATGAAAAAGGAAAGATATCTCTTAGCACTTATTCGCAGAAAGGTAAAATATATGTATCTGTTCAAGATACGGGAATCGGCATTGAAAAAGATGAGCTGAACCTGATATGGGACAGATTCTACAAATCCGATAAGTCTAGAGGAAAGGATAAGACCGGCACCGGATTGGGACTTGCTATTATTAAAAACATAGTAAATGAGCATAAACAGGAAATATGGGTTGAAAGTGAAGTAGGTGAAGGGACCAGGTTTACGTTTACACTGGATAAACGTGTGGATTCGGAATAATTTATTTTAGTATATTATTGTTAACAATTTAGTCATAGTTTTTTCAAAATAGTTTTTTAGAATGAAACATAGCATAGATTTGCATTTGAATTGACAGAGGAACGTCAGCTATATAAAGTAATTAAAGTCAGTATGTATAAAGGAGATGACCTGGTATGGAAAATTTTGAAAAGAATGAAAACGTAATTAGTGATGCAAATATTGACAGCGATACCATCAGTTATAACTCAAAGGGTGAGAATCTAGGCACAGAAAACACAGCTGCTGGCACAAATCAGGGCAGTTATTTCCAGCAGAATGCTGCTTTTGCAAATAATTCATATTCTAGTGGCAGCAATGACAGGAATGATAGTTACAAAACTCCATCTTTCTATACGGAGAGGTATAAAAAAACAAATGGGAAGAAAGGAATCAGCCTGCTTCAGTTAATACTGGCATCCTTGATGAGTGCAATTTTGGGAGGGGCACTAGTGGGGGTAGTTCTGGTGTTTGTACCTTCAGCTGTACAGCCTACAGTAAAAAGCTATTTTGGAAATTTCATCCCTGGTAAGCAAACTGCTGCACAGAATAATTCCAGTGTACTGAAAAAAGTTGAAATTGAAAAAACCGATTCACCTGTTTCTGCTATAGCAGAAAAAGTAAGCCCTTCAATAGTAGGTATCAGGGTAGAATCAGGCAGAGTTCAGGATTTCTTTGGATTTGGTGCGCAACAGCCTGCTTCCGAGGGGTCAGGAATAATTATAAAAAGTGACGGATATATAATGACAAATAACCATGTTGTTGCAGGAGCTATAGATTCTTCTACGGGTACACTTAATAAAGGAGCTAAAATCGAGGTAATTCTTCCAAATCAGATAAACAAACCGTACATTGCACAGGTTGTAGGGCGTGATGCAAAAACCGACCTCGCTGTTCTAAAAATAAATGCTACAGGTTTGCCTGCGGCAGAGTTGGGCAACTCGGATGAGTTGAAAGTCGGGGAGCTTGCTGTTGCTATCGGTAATCCCGGTGGTTTGGAGTTTATGGGTTCTGTAACGGTAGGAGTTATCAGTGGAGTGAATAGAACAATTTCTGCTGAGGATAACAGTGAGCTAAAACTAATTCAGACTGATGCATCCATTAATCCCGGAAACAGCGGCGGAGCACTTGTAAACTCAAAGGGACAGATTGTAGGTGTGAATAGCTCAAAGATCGTCGCACAGGGCTTTGAGGGGTTAGGATTTGCAATTCCCATCAACAAGGCAAAGGAAATTACAGACAGCCTGATTGAGTTTAAATATGTAAAAGGAAGACCATTACTTGGAGTGACTATAGACCAGGAATTCACTGAAGAAATGGCAAAGCAGTATAATGTTCCTTTTGGTCTGCTGGTTAGCGGCGTAACGCCTTTTAGTGGTGCAAACAAGGCTGGGGTGCAAAAAAATGATATTATAGTAAAATTTGACGGGAAAAAGATTACTACTTTCAATGAACTTGAAAACCTGAAGAATAAACACAAACCAGGGGAAGAAGTAGAAATGGAAGTATACAGGTATTCCGACGAAAAATATCATAAGCTGAAGATAGTGCTTGGTGAGAACAAGAATTAACGTAATATAATTGAAACATAGTTGTAAGTGCCATGTAATGGAAATCTTACCATCCAACATTTATAATATTTATTGTAGTAGAAGAATAGCGGGTGGTTTTAATGATGGCAGTGTTAAGGATTATTCCGGTTGTTTTAAGATTATTGATTTTAAGTGTATTATGGGTTGTCTATCTTCCCATTAACATAATGGATTATTTATGGGTACGTTTTGTTGACCCGGGCGAAGTAAATAGTAGTCAAGAAGTAATTATTAGCTGATTATTTTTAGTTTAGAGAGTCTGAGCAAGACTCTCTTTTTATATGAATATATATTTGTTTATACAATCGATTAGCTCGTTGCACTAATTCCTTGAAACGCTTATGTACCGGCTTAGAGCATATTGACGGAACTTGCAATAGGATTCATTCAGCACAACAGATTGATTTAAGTATAAAGTATGTATATAATAATCTGGTAACAAATAATACTAAAAAATGCGGGGTAATTTATGTCTACCAGTAATGAAGAGATACTTGAGAGGATAAATGAATTGGAAAACATGTTTGGCAAAAAGCTGGACGAGATTATAGAGCTGCTTAAAGAGCTTAAGAATGACAAGTAAAAGACTGGATAATATAAATCCGTTATAATTATTGTACTTGGAGCTTTAGCTGATAACTGCTGAAGGAGGGGGAAGGATGTATACCTGCTGTAGCCTTTGCCATAAGCAAACTGAGGAAATTGACCCTATAACAGGTGTTTGCCTTGAATGCATGGACGCGACGGATGAGATAACGCCTGAATATGATGATGAGCTGGATGATGAAGCTATGGTATAACCTTTAGTTTTGATTAACTGATTTTGATTTACATAAAAATAGAGGATTTCAAATTTGAAATCCTCTATTTTGCTTTGGTCGGAATGACGTGACTTGAACACGCGACCCCTTGCACCCCAAGCAAGTACTCTAGCCAAACTGAGCTACATCCCGATAACGCTTAATAATTATAGCATATAAGTTTTTAAAAGGCAATATTTAAATAAACTTTTTCAATATGAATAAATGTTTAAATATGTGGAAAATAATAAAAAACAGGCTTAATAAAGCAAAAAATAAACCAAGGAGTTGAAATATATGAGTGACGATGAGGCCTCAGAAACATGCAAGCCTCAAGGAAGTAAAGGAAAGTATAAACGAAAGTCGTTAAGAAGAATCATAAACGCATATTTTTTTGTAGTATGTGTTCTTTTTATGCTATTGGCGGCCATGTGCTACAACAACCTCTCATTGTACAACAAATATGCAAGCATGGAATTGCAGTATACAGGGGTATTCAATAATGTGAAGGCGATAAAGGATGACAGGCATGCTCTTGATATGAAAAGAAAGGAACTTGTAGAAGAGAATGAACACTTGGAAGAAAAGTATGAAAGAATAAGCAGAGAAAACCAGGAAATTTTAAAATCGATAGAAGAAATAAAACGTAAAAATGCAGAGCTTATGAAGAAAAATAAAGAGCTTATGGATGATAATATCGCTCTGCAAAACACTCTAAAAATGGCTGCTTCAGTAGGAATAAAGCCTCAAAGCTTTACCAAATTTACCGGATTTTCATCCAGGGGTGAAGTCGAAAGGGGAACTTATGTAGGTAAATTTACCGGTACTGCGTATACACCAAGCAGGAAAGAATGTGGAAATAATAATGGTATTACCAATTCAGGAAAGCCGATTATACCGGGAATATCTCTTGCTATCGACGGAAAACACTGGCCTTTTGGAACGATATTTTATATCAAGGGACTGGGTTATGCGGTTGCCATGGATTCAGGAAGTGCTATAAAAGGGAAGCACAGGTTTGACTTTGCGGTATTTGATAAAAAGTTTGCAAAAATGCTTGGTGTAAGAAAATGGGATGTATATCTTGTAAAGCTGGGAAATGGAAAAGTAGATAAAATAGATTTCTTAACCTGACATAAATTGGCTTGATAAAAGAAAAACAAAGTATGGTATCATATAGACCATACTCAGCTTTCGGTACTTACATGATGAAAATAAAAGTTTTGGGGGTACAGATGAAAAAGTTGAAAAAGTCTTATGCTGCTATTATGGCGGCAATAGTATTAAGTTTTTTTCTGGGCCAAATCGTACAGGCTGTCACTGAAACACCTGCTGCAGAACCCGGATCTGACGGTGATCCTTTAGTAACTCAGGGCTACGTGGATAAAAAAGATAACGGACTCAAAAGCAGTATAGATAAACTAAACAAACAATCCAAATTTATAGTACTTGAAGTAGGTGCAGGAAAGCAGCTGATTACAGGTGCAGGCACAGAAATAGTCTTAAGAGCCGGAAAAGCTGCAGCAATCAGGGGAAGCTATGGAGGACTTTCTGACGTAACTGCAGGCAAGGATATATCATCGGGTGTGGCTATACCTTACAACCACCTGTTAATATCTTCAAGGGACGATGGCAGAGGAATAAAGATTACGGCAAAGGTATGGGTACTTGTAAGGGGTTCTTATAAAATCAAATAATGGAAACAATTTTTTAAAAGGGCAGTCCGTATGTAATACGGTTGCCTTTTTTGTATATTTGTGCCTAAATACACTAATACTAAACTCGAATGTTTTGGCATGGATATTTCCTTTAAAAGGAGTGAATTTAGTGCAGAATTTTAAAAAGATTTTGGCCAGCATGCTTTTATTTGAAGAACCTAAAAAAGTTGAGAAATTCATACTAAAAGAGAATGAGCTCATACAGGAAGAAGATGAAAAAACTGAGGTGAAAGCAAAAAATGACAAGGAAAGCAAAAAGAAGGAGCCGGCAAAAATAAAAAAACTCATTGACGACGATGAAAACTCATCGGATATGCAGGATAAAAAAGGTATCAAAGTGAGGGGTGAAGATAATATAGAGAAGGAAGAGACAGAGGAAAAAGCTTCAGAAATAAGCAAGAAGCTTTCTGAAAACCTGACCTATATGAAGAGGGTATATAATGTTCCTACGAATGGGGATATCATCATAAGAGAATTTGACATTACTGTAAAGGATAGGTCTATAAGCGCATTTATGATATTCATCGATGGGATGACCGACAGGAAAGTCATAAACGATAATATCCTTCAGCCTTTAATGCTGCTTTCGAATTTAGAAACCAAAGGAGATCTGAAAAGTATTTCTGAATACATAAGAAAGAACATAATGCCTTTTAATCAGGTAAAGGAAGTAAAGCAATACCAAAAAATTGTTGATGATGTAAATTTCGGTGGATGCGGTATCTTTGTCGATGGTATGGACAGTGCATTAACTGCTGATGTCAAGGGGTGGGGAGCCAGAGGCATAGAAAGGCCTAACACCGAGTTAGTGATAAGGGGGCCTCAGGAAGGCTTTAACGAAACTTTAAGGACAAGTACTGCACTTGTGAGAAAGCGCTTGAAGGATGAAGACCTGATAGTAGAAAACATGGAAATAGGAAAGAGAAGCAAAACTCCTATTTCCATGATGTATATAAAGGATATTGCAAACAAATCTCTTGTCGATGAGGTACGGCGGAGACTAAAAAGTATAAAAGTAGACTATATTAACGAATCCGGTGAGCTTGAACAGTTCATTGAAGATAATACCCTTCTTCCATCTCCACAGATTATTTCTACCGAGAGACCGGACAGGGTAGCTACAATGCTTATAGACGGCAAAGTGGCTGTAGCTGTTCATGGCAGCCCGTTTGTACTGGTAATGCCTACTACAGTGCACACACTTATACAGTCTCCAGAAGATGCATATCTGAGATTTCCATATGGAACAATGCTAAGATTTATCAGGTTGCTTGGCATATTGCTCTCTCTTCTGCTTCCTGGAATATATGTAGCTATTACAAATTATCATCACGAGATGATACCTACGGATTTGCTGTTTGCTATAGAAGCTGCAAGGGAAAAGGTGCCTTTCCCTTCTGTAGTAGAGATACTTATAATGGAAATTGCCTTTGAGCTTATTCGTGAAGCAGGTATTAGGATTCCGGGTCCCATAGGCCCTACACTGGGCATAATCGGTGCTCTGATATTGGGACAGGCGGCTGTTGAGGCAAACATTGTAAGTCCGATTCTCATAATTGTGGTTGCTGTTACAGGAATAGGTTCCTTTGCTATACCAAATTTTTCGCTGGCCTTCGGCTTCAGGATAGTAAGGTTTGCTTATATATTCCTTGGAGCATTAGCAGGTTTTCTTGGAATTACTACGGGATTATTTCTCCAGGGAATGTGGTTTGTAAGCGCAAAATCCTTTGGTATCCCGTTTCTGGCACCTTTTGGCCCGAGGACAAACGGTACTGTTTTTGATACACTTCTCAGACTGCCGATCTGGAAGCAGGAATACAGGCCTGACTATATAAGTCCTAAAGCTAAAAGAAAGCAGCCACATATTAGCAGAGAGTGGAAAGATGACGGCAACAGGGAGGGTAAAGAGAATGAGTAATAATATTACATTTGGGAGATGGGAGGCTGTAGCCATCCTTGTAAATCTTATAATAACACAGATAGTACTGGGTTTTCCAAGGTCAATGGTTGAGACGGCAGGAACAGCGGGGTGGATGGTGCCTGTATACGTGACTGCCATTGCTTTGATATCTTTTGCAATAATTTCGAAGCTTTATTCCCGGTTTGAAGGCAAGGATTTAATAGATATTGCCGAGGAGACAGGCGGAAATATTTTAAGAATTATTATAGGATTAATATTTGCCTCATACATAGCCTTTGCTATTACGGTTGTACTCAGAGAGTTTTGTGAGGATATGAAGATAGTGGCCCTTCCTGTTTCACCTATAAGCTTTGTCACACTTTTTTTTGTAACAGGGATGATAGCAGCGGCTTACCTGGGTATCGAGCCTATAGTCAGATTCAGTTCGATTATTATCCCGGTAATAATAGGAGGTTTGCTTATTATTCTGATAGGTGTTGCGCCTGCATTTGATATACTAAATCTCACACCGGTATTAGGTACTGGACCTGTTGACATATTTGGCAAGGGTTTTCTTAAACTTTCGATATTTTCTGCTGTATCCCTGATATTTTTTATTGCACCCTTTATAAAAACCAAAAAGAATTTTAGATCAGTAGGATATATAACTATTATAATTTCCGGTATCCTGTTTCTCATAACAACAGTTGTCTACATACTCGTATATCCCTTTCCAATAGGTGTCGAAAGGTTTTTACCCATATACCAGCTGGCAAGACTGATAAATTACGGCAGATTTTTTCAAAGGATTGAGTCGGTATTTGTACTGATATGGGCAACCTCTGCATTTATTTATTTGGGCATGGGCTTCTTCCTGATACTTCATATATTGAGAAAAACCTTTAAACTGGAGTATTACAAGCCATTAATCATTCCTATGGCTATACTTGTATTTACATGCAGTCTCCTTCCCCCAAACCTCATGACAGCATTGGAACTTGAGCATGCCTATTTCAGAAACTATATCTGGATTGTTACATTTGCTATTCCTATTTTACTGCTTTATTCAGCCGGTTTGGTGAAGAAATCCAGGAAGAGGAAGGAGGCAGGAAAATGATCAGGTTTAATAGGATGATTTCAATACTGATTATTACACTGTTTTTGGGAGGTATACTTTCAAGCTGCTATGATCGCAGAGAGATAGATGATTTGGCATATATCATATCTATAGGCATTGATAAAGGGAAAACCAACAAGCTGAAAATGACTCTGCAAATAGCTGTTCCTAAAGCTATTGGTGGCAATGGAGGAGGCGGGGGCGAAGGTGGGAATGAAGCCGTAGAAATGGTCACTTTGGAGACTCCTACCATTTATTCTGGAATGAATATGGCTAATAACCTTGTCAGCAGACAGCTTAATATTTCCCATACCAAGTTGATGGTTTTTTCAAAGGAGTTTGCAAAGGAGGGGATGCAGGACATTATCAATGCCTTGCCAAGAGGCAGAGAAGCCAGACCTAGTCTCTATATAGCGGTTTCCAAAGGATCAGCAGAAGAATTTATTAAGGCCGTTAATCCAAAGATAGAGGTAAACCCGGCAAAATACTATGAACTGATGTTTCAATCCCATAAATATACTGCTTTTACTGCACGTTCTGACTTTTACAGATTTTATACCGGTATGAAGGCTCTGTATACACAACCTGTTGCAATACTTGCAGGCGTAAACAGGTATGAATCCTCAGGTGATTTTGATGTCGCACATTCGTCAGCCGGTGAAAAGGGCAGAGTTCAGCCCCTGGAAGGAGATTTTAAGGCTGGGAGCATTCCAAGAGAAAGCAAGCTTAAGTCTGAAATTATGGGACTGGCTGTATTCAAAGGCGGAAAAATGGTAGGTGAACTGGATGGCGAGGAAACCACCTTTTATACTATGGTCACTGGTGAGTTTAACAGAGCGTTTATTACAATACATGATCCTATAGAAAAAGAAAAATTTGTAATACTTGATACTAAAAAGAGCAGAAGACCTCAATACAAAGTGGAAGTAAAAGACAATAAACCTCACATCACTGTAAGGATAAAGCTGGAAGCAGATATACAGGTCATACAGAGCGGAAGAAACTACGAAGATACTGAAAATACAGGTATACTCGAGGAGGCTTATGAGGGTTATGTCAGAGAAGGAGTAGCCAGATTCCTTAACAGGACAGCCAAAGAGTTTGAAAGTGATATTTGTGGTTTTGGAAAAGAAGTAAAAGCAAAAATGCTTACATGGGAGCAATGGCATGACTACAGATGGCTGGAAAAATACAAGGATTCCTCGTTTGAAGTTGAGGTGGACCTGAAAATAAGAAGACCCGGGCTTGTTATACGTTCTTCACCGATAGAAAAATAGGAGGGTGGGATAAGTAATGTTATCATTAGAAAAATTAGTAGTGATTATTGTACTGATTTGGGTAGCTTTATATACAGGAAGCTTTGGAGTGTGGACCTGGAGAAAGAAAAACAAGGCAGGTGCCGTTATGGTTTTTCTAATTACAGCAGCAGTTTTGATTCTTCCGGCATATACATTATTTTTTAGACAATAAATAAAAGATATTAATTTTATACTAAATTATTATACTGTTTATGATTTACTAAAACATGTAAGCTGCGCTTTTCCTTAGTGCAGCTTTTTCATATCATTAACAAAAATACGTATGGATACATATTATTTACTATGAATAAAAGGAGATAGTAAATATGAGTATCGTTCAGTATTTGGAAAATCCCCCTTTACAACCCAATAACCCAACGGATATTCAGAGGCATCTGCTGGAGAGATATGCACTTATACAAAGGGGCAGGCCTGAGGACTTTGAGTATATACTCAAACTGACATTGCCTCCTCCTGACATAAATTCTATTCTCAGGCCTGGGGCATTGAAAGGGATAAGGATAGGGATAATAGGTGCCGGCCTGGCTGGCCTGGCTGCAGCCTTTGAACTTAGAAAAACAGGAGCCGATATCACAGTTTTTGAAGCAGAAGAAGCACGAATCGGGGGAAGGGTATATACATATTACTTTGATAAAAAGAATTCACTATATGGTGAGCTGGGAGCAATGAGAATCCCTGTATCGCACGAAACGGTATGGCATTACATTAATCTATTCAAGCTTCCTACTAGGCCATTTATACAGACTAATGAAAATGCCTTTATATATCTAAGAAATGTAAGAGTAAGAAATGACGCTGAAGGTAAAAATGTAATGAAATACATATACCCCAAATACTGTCTGAAAGAATGGGAAAGGAAAACGCCTTGGCAGCAGTTGGTTTATTATGGACTTGAGAGTCATCTGCTTTATGCAGATCCGGAGCAGAGAAGCGAGCTCCTGCAGACAAAACCCTGCTATAACCCTTTTATACAGTATTGGGATTTTCAAAGTAACAGAAAGATAATGGAGACAACCCAGCTCAGTCAGGATGGAATCAACCTTATTTCCAGCATGTCACCACTGGCAGGAGAAAATTTGTATAATAGCTATATAGATATAGCACAGGCCAATTATCCCGCTAATCTGTCGTTCTTGTATGAAATTCCCGGTGGTACGTCCCAGATTGCATATGCACTTTATAATTCATTGACTGCCAGAAGTCCTGCAAAGGATTATCCCGGTATTCCAACGGAAAACATCGGTAAAGTTGCAATAAAAATGGGTAGTTGGATAAAGAGTATCAGTAGGGATAATAGGTATGGAAAAGTTATTCTCTCCTATGGAAACAGGAATTTCAGGCATAACCTTTTTGAAAGCTTTGATTATGCAGTTAGTGCCATACCTTTTTCTACTCTACGTACTATAGATATTGAACCATTATTCAGCCCTCTGAAAATGCAGGCGATAAAAGAAGTAAATTATATAGATTCTATGAAATCACTCATCCTGTGCAGCAGACGCTTCTGGGAAGAAGGCGGTCCGGAAGAACAAATAATCGGTGGGGGATCATATACGGACCTTCCTGTCACAAGTATCTGGTATCCGTCTGATCATGCACAGTATTGCAAAAATGAAGTAAAAAACCTGCAGCACAGCTTTCCGTATAATAAGCTGAACATGAGCCCATTCAATCAGAAAACTCTTGCAAGGGAGCCTGGAGTACTTATTGCATCATATAATTACAGTCTGGATTCCGTTAGATTAGGTAATATGACCCCGGATTTGCGATTTGATGAAATAAAGCGTGAAGTTGAGGAAGTCCACGGATTGCCAAAAGGCTACCTTGACGGCATAGCTGTTGATTTTAAAACCATGCACTGGAACAATCACATATGGAATAGGGGGGCATTGCCGTTTTTCACCCCTGAGCAGAAAAGATTATTTTCATATGCTATGGCAGTACCTGAATATAATAACAGGGTTTTTATGGCTGGCGATCACATATCTGCTGCACACCGCTGGATGCAAGGTGCCTTGCAAAGCGGGATGATTGCCGCAAACCAGCTGGCATTAGCTTATTTGAAGCATATGGAGCATAACTGAAATTAGCTGGTACAATGAATATTATCTGCTTTTACGATATTTCTATCACAGAACCTGGTACTCTGTGTCAATTTATATATTAAATAATAATCATTAGTGATAAAATAAATAAAGTCAATGTATAGTATACATTGACTTTATTTGGCAGGGGAGACAGGACTCGAACCTGCAGCCGACGGTTTTGGAGACCGTTACTCTACCAATTGCGCTACTCCCCTATGCAAATCGCTTTATTAGTATACAATAGACTTAAGACATAAGTCAATGGATATTTTTCCGTGTAACTTTAATTAGGATGCAATAACGCTGAATTTCTTAGATACACTCAAGTATACTCTATATTGCTTGTCAACCTGCGTTTTGGTTTGAGAAAAAATGTGGATTTTGACTTGATTTATGGTAATATATTTAAAAGAAAATAATTTGGAGGAAATATTATGAATTTTAGCTTAGGATTTATCGGAACCGGGAATATGGGATCCGCAATGATAAAAAGTGTTGCAAAGGCGGGTATGATTCCTGCAGATAAAATATTCATGTATGATGTTGATATGGCTAAACTCCAGGATTTGCAGAAAGAAACGGGTGCGTCTATAGCCCGAAGTTCTGAAAATCTTACAGAAAAAGCTGATATAATAATTCTTGCCGTAAAGCCAAATATCTTAAAAACTGTACTTGAGAATATTAAGCCAAAGCTTGATGATAGAAAAATACTTGTTTCCTTTGCAGTTGGAATACCGATAAAATTTTACAAAGAGATAGTAGGGTACGATAAAAAAATTGTCCGTACCATGCCTAATACGCCTATGCAAGTAGGTGAAGGAATGACTTTGATTTCTTATGATAATAATATAAAGGCTGATGAACTTGATGTAATCAAGGCTCTGTTTGATTGTACGGGAAAAAGTGAATTTCTTGATGAAAAGCTTATGAGTGAAGTTACAGCCTTGACCGGCAGCAGCCCGGCATACGTTTATATGTTTATAGAAGCTATGGCTGATGCGGCAGTGCTCTCGGGAATACCCAGGACACTAGCTTATAAGCTGGCTTCACAGGCAGTCCTGGGATCTGCCAAGATGATCCTTGAAACAGGCATGCATCCCGGAGAGTTAAAGGATCAGGTATGCTCACCGGCGGGTACAACGATAGAAGCAGTCAGTGCTTTGGAAAAAAACGGTTTCAGATACTCTATTATTGAAGCCATGAACGAGTGTACAAAAAAAGCGAGAGAAATAGGAAAGATATATGGATAGCAATAAAAGGGTAATAATATATACGGACGGAGCCTGTTCGGGCAATCCGGGCGATGGAGGCTGGGGAGCCATTTTAAAGTATGGCGGGAGCGAGAAGGTGATTTCCGGTTTTGAGAAAGATACTACAAACAACAGAATGGAGCTTACGGCGGCAATTGAAGCTTTACGATGCTTGAAAATGCCGTGCGAGGTTGAATTGTACAGTGATAGTGCATACCTTATCAACGGGTTTAACAATAATTGGGTTAGAAACTGGAAATCCAACGGATGGAGAAATTCCAGCAAAGAAGAAGTTAAGAACATAGAGCTGTGGAAAGAGCTTGACCGGATGAATCAAATGCACAAAATCACCTGGGTGAAGGTAAAAGGGCATTCTGATAATGAATATAACAACAGGTGTGATAAACTTGCCACAGGTGAGATAAAGAAGCATAGAAGTGACTGATTACAGGGGGAATAAACTTAAAGGGTTTTAGTATAAAACTCAAGAAGTTCTTTAACAGTTTTGAACTTTTCGGATAATTTCTTTAACTGTTCTGCAACTTCTGAGGATTTTCCTTTTATAAGAAGATTATGGCCGGTTACAAACTGCTGCATACAAACAACTCCTTCAATAAAATGTTATTATATTTTAATATTCAGTTGAAAGGGATTTAGAATATTTTATTCAAAAGAAAATAAAATATTACACCGGAGGTAAAGTCACAAAGAAATGGAGAAAAATATGAATTATGAAGAAAAAACCATATCTACCAAGCAAATATACAAGGGAAATGTTATCAATGTTGAATTTATGAAAGTATGCCTGCCAAATGGAAAAGAAGCAACAAGAGATATAGTGAGGCATCCGGGGGCATCGGTTGTCATTCCTATAAGTGATGATGGAAGCCTCTATATGGTACGGCAGTTCAGAAAGCCTATCGACCAGGAATCGCTGGAGATACCTGCTGGTAAACTTGATGAAGGGGAATGCCCGGAGGAATGTGCAAAAAGGGAGCTGAAGGAAGAAACAGGTCTTGAGTCGGATAATATAAAGCATATAGTAAGTATTCACAGCACGCCGGGTTTTAGTGACGAAATCTTGCACATGTATGTAGCAAAAGGATTAAAGGAGGGTAACTCCTGTGCAGATGAAGATGAGTTTATTTCAACGGAAAAAATCGAAGTAAATAAGCTTATGGATATGGTATTGAGGCATGAAATAACGGATGCCAAAACAATTATTGGAATATTGTTTGCAGATAAAATCATTAAAGGTGAGATTAGCGGTTTCTGAGAATCAAGGAAAATTGATTATAAAAGCATGTTGAATGAATTTTCAACATGCTTTTATAGTTTACAATACATTAATTCATAGTGTAATTTTTTAATTTATGTCAGCATAGAATCATAGTAAATATAGCGTAATATAGTTGATGATCACAGATGGCGGGTTTATATAGGGGGAATATGTATTGTTTTCAAAGATACGGGAAATGGTAGTAAAGCATGTAAAGAATAATTTCAATACATTTTTCTTTCTGTTGATGGCATTCATAATCGGAGTATCTGCAGGTGCTTTTACTGTAAACGGATTAAGTGCTATACAGCGGGAAGAACTGATGAACTATTTCCAGGGGTTTATTCAACTGCTTGATAACCAGAAGGTAGACACAAATGAACTACTAAAAATCTCAATATATGAAAATGTCAGAATAGTCGGGGTTTTATGGGTACTTGGGGTTACTATCATAGGTATACCGTTTATATTTATTATAGTAGGTATAAGAGGGTTTATTACAGGTTTCAGTTCAGGATTCATTATCGAAACTTTAGGCTTGAAAGGTGCTTTATTCACAGTGTTTGGCTTGCTGCCAAAAGAATTCATCATAGTACCCTGTATTATTGCCCTGGGTGTTAACGGCATTAATTTTTCACTAAACATAATAAAAAATAAATCCGTAAAACATATTTCAAGAGAAAACATAAAGACACGGTTTCTTGGGTATTGTTTTGTCACCCTGTTTTATACATGCTTTATTTTTATAGGTGTACTGATTGAATCCTATGTGACTCCGGTTTTTATAAGAATGCTTTCACCTATGGTTACTTAAAGGATTATTAGCTTAATTAGTGCTTATGAAGAGAAATGATTGAGATTATTAAACATTATAAACTTAATTACATAATATATGTATAAAAATGGTATTAGCAGTCAATAATATTTTATATACATAAATGAATTATTTTGTTGCTTAACATAAGTTTATAGTGTATATAAAAAAATGTAAAATAAAAGAAGGAATTTTCAAAAATTTGAAGAATTTTTTATAAACTAGAAAATATTTCTTTTATTAAGCATAAAAATATATTAAAATAGATTAAATGGAAAAATTATGATAGTATTTTACTTTTATTAATTATGTTAACGAAAAATTTATATTATATAATAAATAAAAGGGGAAGTTAGTTAATGGAAGCTTTAGTAGAAAAATTCATTAATTTTTTAGAAAGGGATAAGCGTCTATCTTTAAACACACTACAATCATACAGAAGAGATATAGAACAATACATAACATATTTGCAAGAAATAAATTTGCACAATATTACCAATACAAATAAAACTACGGTTATTGCTTATCTGCTGCATCTGCAAAAGAAAGGGCGTGCTACTTCAACGATATCAAGGAATCTTGCATCTATTCGATCGTTTTATCAGTACATATCGAAAAACAAGATAATAGATCAGGATCCAACCTTGGAGTTGGAATCACCAAAAGTTGAAAAGAAACTGCCTCAGATTTTATCGACCCAGGAAGTCGAATTACTTTTGGAGCAACCAAAGTGCACTGATTTAAAGGGGTTCAGGGACAAAGCAATGCTTGAACTACTTTATGCCACAGGTATAAGAGTTTCAGAACTTATATCATTGAACCTTCTGGACATAAATCTTGAAATAGGGTTTATAAAATGCAACAAAGGTTCAAGGGAAAGAATGATACCTATCGGGTCTATTGCTATAAATGCAATTCAGGAATACTTGAATAAGTCAAGGGGACTCCTGATTCAAAGTAGTGAGGAAAAAGCACTGTTTGTTAATATTAACGGAAAAAGGCTTACCAGACAAGGGTTCTGGAAGATTATCAAACAGTATAAAAATCAAGCCAAAATAAATAAAGATATAACTCCGCATACATTAAGACACTCGTTTGCAGCCCACTTGCTTGAAAATGGTGCTGATTTGAGATCTATTCAGGAGATGCTTGGACACTCGGACATATCTTCTACGCAGATTTATGCTCAGATTGCCAAGAATAAGATCAAGGAAATTTATAAAAAAACTCATCCAAGAGCATAGACAAGAGTTGTACTTAAGTATGAAAACCATCAGTTAACTGAAATTAATGAAATAAAGGGACACACCGTTAAGGTTTGTCCCTTTGTGGTATATTTATATAAAAGGAGGACTTTGAAATGAAGCGTGCTATTTTAATAGTAATGGACAGTGTCGGGATGGGAGAGCTTCCCGATGCTGAAAAGTACGGTGATATAGGAAGTAATACTCTGGGTAATATTTCCAAAAGCATTAACGACTTTGAATTAACTAATCTTGAGATGCTTGGTTTAGGAAACATAGACGGAATGACCGGGTTTAGAAGGAAGGAAAATCCTGCAGGATGTTATGCAAGAATGGATGAAAAGTCTGCAGGTAAGGATACTACTACAGGACACTGGGAGCTGGCAGGACTAGTATTGGACAAACCTTTTCCTGTATTTCCTAATGGCTTCCCGCATGAACTGATAGATAAGTTTGAAAGTGCGATAGGTACAAAAACTATAGGTAATTTTGCAGCTTCCGGTACTGAGATAATAAAGCAGTTAGGAGAACAGCATGTCAAGACAGGATATCCAATTGTGTATACATCTGCCGACAGTGTGTTTCAAATAGCTGCACATGAAGATGTTGTACCGATTGAAAGACTCTATGAGATGTGTGAGATTGCCCGTGGGATTCTGCAGGGGGAATATGCAGTGGGAAGAGTTATTGCAAGACCTTTTAACGGACCTGTCGGCAGTTTTGCAAGAACTGAAAGAAGGCATGACTATTCCCTTAAGCCTTTAGGAAAAACTGTTCTTGACTATGCCTGCGAAAAGGGAAAAAGAGTTAAAGCAGTAGGAAAGATTGAAGATATTTTCAGCAAGCAGGGAATAACCGATGCCGTACATACGAAAAACAACATGGAGGGTGTGGACAGGACACTTCAATATATGAAGGACGAATTTGAAGGGATAATATTCACTAATCTGGTTGATTTTGACATGGTTTTTGGACATAGAAACAATGTTGAGGGTTATGCCGATGCTCTGAAAGAGTTTGACTCAAGATTGCCGGAAATACTTTCCGCTTTAAAAGATGACGACTTGCTGCTGATAACAGCCGATCATGGCTGCGATCCTACTACACCGAGCACAGACCACTCAAGGGAATATGTTCCGCTTTTAGTTTATGGAAAGAAAATAAAGCAAAATATTAATTTGGGTACAAGGAATACGTTTGCTGATGTAGCAGCCTCTATAGCGGAATATCTGTCTTTGCAGGCTATCTCCAACGGTTCCAGTTTTATGAAGGATATTTTATTGTGATTGTTCCGGATGAAAGAGCATGGAGCAGATTATTTAGGAAACCGGATATATGGGAGGAATAGCTGATGAGAATGGTTGACCTGATAAATAAAAAAAAGCGTGGAGAGTTTCTTAGCAATAACGAAATCGATTTCATAGTTCAAGGTTTTACAAAAGGAGAAATACCGGATTATCAAATGTCAGCTTTTTTAATGGCTGTATATTTCAAAGGAATGAACAGGGAAGAGACGGCAAATCTTACTCTTGCTTTTGTGAACTCCGGAGAAAGAGTTGATTTGTCTCAAATAAAGGGGATAAAAGTAGACAAGCACTCTTCAGGAGGTGTAGGGGACAAATTATCCCTGGCTATAATACCTATATGTGCGGCAGCCGGTATTCCTGTCGCCAAGATGTCCGGGAGGGGGTTAGGGCATACAGGGGGTACTATTGATAAACTTGAGTCAATTGAAGGGTTCAGGACAGAACTGAGCAGAGAAGAGTTCATATCAAATGTGAATGCGTTTAAAATGGCTATTGTAGGGCAATCACCTGATCTTACCCCAGCTGACAAGAAAATTTATGCATTAAGAGATGTCACAGCAACAGTAGACAGTATCCCTCTTATAGCCAGTTCCATAATGAGTAAGAAGATTGCTTCAGGGGCCGATTGTATAGTACTGGATGTAAAAGTAGGTTCCGGAGCTTTTATGAAGTCTGTGGGTGAAGCAAGGGAATTGGCTGAGACAATGGTGGAAATAGGTAAATCTTTGGGAAGGAAGACAATTGCCATTGTAACAGATATGAATCAGCCTTTGGGGCATGAAGTGGGAAATGCCAATGAAGTAAGGGAAGTAATCGAAATATTAAGGGGCAACGGAGCCGAGGATGAAACAACCATAGCCCTTACTATAGCTGCTAATATGGCTGTTTTGGGGGGGGCTTTTCAGGATTATTCTACAGCTTACAATGAATTGATGAATATAGTTAATTCAGGTAGGGCATTAGAGAAGCTAAAGGAGTTTGTCAAAATCCAGGGAGGTAATACAGCGGTTATTGATAATCCGGATATGCTGCCTCAAGCCCGGTATCACATAGAAGTGAAGTCAGCGCAAGAGGGGTATATATCTGCCATAGATGCTGAGAGTATAGGCCTTTCTGCAATGTTGCTGGGGGCAGGGAGAAGAACGAAAGAGGATAAGATCGATTATGCTGCAGGGCTTACTGTGGTGAAAAAGGTCGGATATAAGGTAAACAAAGGTGATATTCTTTGTGTTCTTCACACAAATCTGTCTGATGCAGGCGAAGCAGAGAATATTGCGATGAAAGCATTTTCATTCAGTCAGGAAAAACCGGAGCCGGCTAAGTATATATATGATGTAATACAATAGTCGATTGCTTTAATGGTATTAATTTACGTTTAAATCAGAGTCTTCAGGCTGTATAATATGCATATGGCTGACAGTGCTGCCCGGTATAAGGTAAAGGACTATTGTTTTTTAGCGGTTATCTGTTGCAAGGCAGCTTAAGTTGTATGCCATATTGCATACGAAGTTAATGTGCGGCATAACATTAAAGTAGAAGATAAATGCCAGGGGGGACTCTTGTGTTTAAAAAGACTGCATTATGTTTTCTTATTATTACATCTTTGATTTTGAATCTATTTGCTATTCCGGCATTTGCAGCACCTATAGAAGAAGCTTTTAGTACAGTGACAGTAGCAAAACTGGCGGAGAAAACAGATCTATCCGATCTTAAAGCAAAAAGTGCTGTTTTAATGGATGCAAATACCGGTACTGTGCTTTTTGATAAAAACAGCCATGAAAAACTTCCATTTGCAAGTGTTACAAAAGTAATGACCATGTTACTTGTGATGGAGGCTATTGATTCGGGTAAAGTGAACTATGATGATCAGGTTCCCGTATCTATCCATGCTTACGAGATGGGTGGTTCACAAATCGATCTTGATCCGAGGGAAGTGTTTTCAGTACATGATTTGCTGAAGGCTTTGGCTATACAGTCTGCCAATGATGCAGCTGTAGCACTGGCAGAAAAGGTTGCAGGCAGTGAAGAGGCTTTTGTACAAAAAATGAATGAAAAAGCGGCTCAACTTGGTATGAAAAACACAAAGTTTCTTGATAGCAATGGGTTAACTGATGAGGGCCACTACAGCAGTGCATATGATATCGCATTAATGTCCCGGGAGCTTATATCAAAGCATCCTGATATAATAAAATACTCATCAACATGGCATGAAACTATAAGGGACGGAAAAACTACCCTGGATAATACAAACAAGTTAATAAAGTTTTATGACGGCTGTGACGGGCTTAAAACAGGGTTTACTACAAAGGCAGGATTTTGCCTCTCGGCAACTGCAAAGAGAAATGATATGAGACTGATTTCAGTTGTATTGGGAGCGCCTAACTCAAATACAAGGTTTGCAGAAACCAGAAAACTGCTTGATACCGGATTTAAAAATTATATAGTTTCCATATTGAATAAAAAGGGTGAAGAAGTAACTGATGTGGAAATAAAAAAAGGTCTGAAGACCAGTGTTAAGGGTATATACAAGGAAGATGCAAGGTTTCTTCTGGAAAAAGGTGACCATGGTAAAATAGAGCATGAAGTGAAGATTCAGGAAAACATAACTGCTCCGCTTAAAGCAGGTCAGAAAATAGGTGAAGTTCTCTACAAGGTTGGAGACAAGGAAATAGGCAAAGCAGAGATAGTTGCAGAAAGTGATGTTGACAAAGCATCAGTTATAAGATTATTCTTCCGGATGGTAGTTTCATGGTTCAGTCTGGGCAGAAAGTAAAGAGCAGTCGGCTATAAAGTGATTGGAGACGTTATATTTAGCGTCTCTTTTTTTCTGCTGTGTAGCAGGGTGAACGGATGAGAACCCTTAGAAAAGATAAATATTACAAGTTTATCATTTTTGTAGAAAAAGTTATGGAGTTATGCAAAGATATTATTTTTTTAGTCCTGCCAGTGTGCAGGATTTGAACTTGACGCTTGCAAAAAATAATGTTACCATATTAGCGTTAAATATATACGAATAAATTGTTTGGACGGTGAGGTTATGTTTGTATCTGAAGCTTTGAAAATAAATAAAATGGGGCACTTGGAAATTGGCGGTTGTGATACCGTAGATTTAGTAAGAAAGTTTGGGACACCCCTGTATGTAATGGATGAAGGATTGATAAGAAAAAACTGTAAAATATATAAAGAATCCATGGATAAATATTATAATGGTAATGGACTGGTTCTTTTTGCAAGTAAAGCTTTCTGTACTATGGCAATGTGCAAAATTGCGGAGCAGGAAGGTTTAGGACTTGATGTAGTTTCCGGAGGAGAGCTTTACACAGCTGTAAAGGCTGGATTTCCTATGAATAAGGTCTACTTCCATGGAAACAACAAAACAATTGATGAGTTGAAACTTGCTATAGAACACGATATTAGAAGAATAGTAGTGGATAATAAGGAAGAATTGAAGAATATCAACGATATAGCTTCAGGTATGGGCAAGGTTGTGAATATTTCTTTCAGGATAAAGCCTGGAATAGATGCGCATACCCACGATTTTGTTCAGACAGGACAGATTGATTCCAAATTCGGTGTAGCTCTTGAAAATGGTGAGGCACTGGAAATAGTAAGTATGGCATCGGAAATGGCAAATGTAAAAGTTGCAGGAGTGCACTGCCATATCGGTTCGCAGATATTTGATCTTGCTCCCTTTGAATTGGCTGCAAAGGTAATGTTGAACTTTATAGCTGAAGTTAAGGAAAAGGTTGGTTTGGAAATCGAAGAGCTAAATCTTGGCGGCGGTTTTGGAATAAAATATATACCCGAACATGATCCTATCGAATACGATCACTATATAGAATCCGTATCAAAAGTAGTAAAAAGTATTTGTGAAGACAAAAGAATCAAACTTCCGTTTATTGTAATGGAACCCGGAAGATCCATAGTTGCTCCGGCAGGAATAACTCTTTATACTGTTGGTGCGGTAAAGGACATAAAGGAAGTAAGAAAATATGTTTCTGTAGACGGTGGTATGGCAGATAACCCCAGATATGCGCTATATCAGTCTCCTTATGATGCAGTGCTTGCAAATAAGCCTGATGCGGGTAAGGTTGAAAAGGTGACTATTGCAGGAAAATGCTGTGAGTCAGGTGATATTCTTATTAAGGATATATTCATGCCTGAAATCAAAGTAGGGGATATTGTAGCTGTTTTAGCAACCGGGGCGTACAACTATTCTATGTCCAGCAACTATAACCGTATCACCAGACCTCCGGTAGTTCTGGTGAAGGATGGGAAAGCGCGTCTTATAATAAAAAGGGAAGATTACGAAGATATCGTAAGAAATGATGTATTACCGGAAGATCTATAAATCTTCAGACAAAAATAGTAGTCTAAAATAGTGTTTTGTGAGGGTAAAATGCAAAACAAAACTGTGTTTTTAGCTATAATTGCTATATTCGCATATTCGGCATTTAGGGTTTGGCAGGGAATACAAGATGAAGGACAGAGCTTTTTGCGTATGCTCAGCCTTACCATGCTGCTTGCTGGAATTGCTTTATTGATAGTAAGCAGAATGAAAGCCTTCATGAGAAAAATAAACAGGGATTATAAAAATAAAGGAACTCGCTAGAGTTCCTTTATTTTTAAATCCTGAACAGGCTATATAAGAAATTATAAATGAATTCTACAGGTTTTCCGATTACAATTCTTGATAAAGGTGAAAGAACAAAAATAATTAGAATAAACATACTGTATTGTTCAATTTTAAATAAAGCATCCCGGTATCTGTATGGTACAAAATTTGCAATGACGTGATATCCGTCCAGCGGCGGGATAGGTATAAGGTTGAATACAAGAAGCATTATATTTATCCATATAGTGTAGCCAAATAAAGTGAGTAAAATTGAAAAAGCAGTTTCTCCCATTAAACTATAAAGATCAAAGACCAGGGAAATTTTCATAAGTATTGTAAAAAATACGGCAACCACAAAATTCATCGCAGGACCTGCCAGGGAAACTATTATTTCATCCCTGCCGGGGTTTTTGTAATATCTTGGATTTACCTGTACGGGCTTAGCCCAGCCAAAGCGTGCAAACAAAATAAACAGAAAACCCAATATATCTATATGCGCTCTTGGCGACAAAGTCAATCTGCCCTGACTTCTTGGTGTAGGATCACCCAGCCTGTCGGAAGCAAAAGCATGTGCAAATTCATGGAAAGACAACCCTATAAGAATCCCGGGTATGGTTAACAACATTCTCTGAATATCAAAATCAAACATAAGACACTCCTACTATAAGATGATTAACAAAAGTTTACCAGATGATTTTTATATTGTCCATATATTTCGAAACTTAGACCTTACCTTATATTATTTATTGTAAATATAACGAATAATATGCTAATATATTATTATCTTTTGATGCAGGTACAACACAGCTAGGAGAGTGAGTTATTAATGGGAAAAGGGACTATATTAAGTGGAATGAGACCAACGGGAGCTTTGCACCTGGGTAATTATTTTGGTGCTCTTGAAAACTGGATAAAGCTTCAGGATGAATACAATTGTAATTTTTTTGTAGCGGACTGGCATGCTCTCACAACGGGTTATGAAGATACCTCCGGTATAAAAAACAATATAAATGATGTAGTTGTTGACTGGTTAAGCGCTGGTTTGGACCCGGAAAAATGTACGATGTTTTTGCAGTCCAGTATCAAGGAGCATGCAGAGCTGCACCTTCTGTTTTCTATGTCCACGCCCTTGTCGTGGCTGCTGAGGACTCCGACGTACAAGGATCAGCTTGCACAGATGAAGGATAAAAATATTACGACATATGGTTTTCTTGGGTATCCTTGCCTACAGGCAGCAGATATACTGATTTATAAAGGACAGTATGTTCCTGTAGGGGAGGATCAGGTTCCCCATGTCGAGCTTACAAGGGAGATTGCCAGGAGGTTTAATTATCTGTTTGGCGAAGTTTTTCCCGAACCTAAGCCATTACTGACAAAAGCCAAGGTATTGCCAGGGCTTGATGGCAGAAAGATGAGCAAGAGCTATGGAAATACAATAGCCCTGTCTGACAGTCCGGATGAAGTAAAGAAAAAGGTAAGTACTATGATAACAGACCCTGCAAGAATACGTAAGGATGATCCGGGGCATCCTGAAGTGTGCGCTGTTTACGCATTTCATAAGGTATTTAATGAAGGGGAAGTAGAAGAAATAGAACAGCAGTGTACAGGAGGAAAAATCGGCTGTGTTCAGTGCAAGCGCAATCTTGCAGAAAAAATGGTGAACTATATGACTCCAATTTATGAAAGAAGACAGCAGATAATTCAGAATCCAGGATATGTTAAAGAAGTGATAGAACACGGTAACACCAAAGCGAGGGAAATAGCTCAAAAAACTATGGAAGAAGTGCGTTCTGCTATGAAAATTGATTGGTGAGGGAAAAATGGAGAGTTCACTTACAAAAGCCTGTCAGATTAAAATACAGAATTTTGAAGGACCTTTTGATCTGCTTTTTCACCTGATAGAAAAGAATCAAGTTAATATTTATGATATACCTGTTAATGAGATTACCGATCAGTATATGGAGTATTTGTTTGCTATGCAGGAAATGGATCTGGAAATAGCAAGTGAATTTCTTGTAATGGCTGCAACTCTGCTTCATATAAAATCAAGAATGCTTCTGCCTGACAAAAAGGAGAAGCGGGAGGAAGAGGTCGATCCGAGGGAAGAACTTGTACTAAAGCTTATTCAATATAAGAAATATAAGGAGTTTTCCCAGGCTTTGAAGCAAAGGGAAAAAGAGTGGGAAAAGGTTTTTTACAAACTTCCGGAGCTTATTGAATTCAAGAGGGATGATGAGATTCTGGAGCTTTCTCCTGAAGAACTAAAAAGGGTATACGTGGCAATGCTGGAAAGAAACAGGAAGAAGCTGAATAATACAGCCGGTAAGATGGCTCAGATCATACAGCATGAGAAAGTATCACTTAAAAGCAAGATGAGGGAGATTGTTAGAAATCTTATAAATAAAGCGTATGTAACTTTTTCCGAGGTATTTTTTTCGAAGGGAAAGTCGAGGACAGAGATAGTTACGGGATTTTTAGCTATGCTTGAACTTAGCAAACTTAAAAAGGTCCGTATCGAACAGCAAAAGCAATTTTCAGAAATACTGATATATAAGAATAATGATAATCTCGAAGAAATCGAAGATGAAAAAGTTGGTGTTTTGTGAGGGGACTTAAATGGAAATAAAAGAGATAGAAGCTGTGATCGAGGGTTTGTTATTTGCTGCCGGAGACACAGTTTCCCTGGAGAAAATTGCAGAAGCAATAGAGGTTGATAAAAAGACTACGAGACTTATTCTAAGTAATATGACAGTCAATTATCACAATTCGAAGAGAGGAATAATGCTGAGAGAAATAAATGGAGGCTATCAGTTATGCACCCGTCCGGAGCATCATGAATATATAAAGAGGCTTTTCGAACCAAGACAGAAACAAGGATTATCTCAGGCAGCATTTGAGACGCTGGCAATAATAGCTTATAACAAACATATCACCAGAGCTAAAATTGAGCAGATAAGAGGAGTAAACTCTGATAGTGCAATTACAAGGCTTTTAGAGAGAAATCTTATAAAAGAAGCAGGAAGACTGGATGCACCGGGTAAACCTATGGTTTATGAAGCTACAGAGGAATTTTTCAGAAGTTTCGGTTTCTCTTCATATAGTGATCTTCCCTTGCTGGAAATGAATGAACTTGAAGAGGTTAAAGAAGACGGTACCTTGTAGTAATTTATTATAATTTGCATGTGTATTTTTGACTATAACAGGAAAAAATAGCTAGATGAGGTGTTAAAATGCTTTATCTGGTTATTTTTTTAGTTTTTTTAACGGCTATATTGGTTACTCTGCTTATTCTCAAAGCGAAGGTACTGCTGGAATTTATAAGAGATGGATATGACGATCACTTTATCATATCGTTGCATATACTCGGAGGGCTGATAAGTTATAAGTATGAAGTACCATTAATTAATATTGAAAAAAATGGCGTCAGGATTACCAAGGTAAAAGAGAAGAGGGATATAAAAGATGCAGAAGAAAAAGCCGACAGGGATGTGAATTTCTTCAGTATATTTGAAAAGATTAAGGCCATACTTAAGGCCAGGGATGAAAACAGGGAAACAATCTGTGAGATCCGGAAATATTTAAGAGGGAAGCTGGTATTGAAGAATTTTAAGTTCGAAGCAGAGCTGGGTGCAGGGGATGCTTTCTATACAGGTATTCTTACAGGTGTGGCGTGGATTATCGTAGGCAGCTTATCTTCTTATGTGCTGAATAATGTCAAGAATATAGACAATTGTATAAAAGTGGAAAGTAATTTTAATGAAAAAAAACTTAATGTAAATCTGCATTGCATATTTAGCATTAGAATAGTCCATATTATAGTAGTAAGGTTAAAAATTATGAAAATCAAAGCAAGATCGCGACAAACAAATGAGAAGATAGGCGGTGGTTTGAGTGGCTGAGCAACATCCGATACAAGGTCTTATGACAACAGCTATGGAAAGCATCAAAGATATGGTTGATGTAAACACAATAGTAGGCGATGCGGTCCAAGCGCCGGATGGAACTGTAATAATTCCTATTTCAAGGGTATCCTTTGGTTTTGCTGCAGGAGGAGGAGAATTCAACTCATGCTGTGAAGTGAAGGAAAGAGAAGATGGCGAGGAAGAAGGCAGCGGAAAAACCGGCCCAAAGTATCCGTTTGCAGGAGGAAGCGGAGCCGGAGTAAGTATAAATCCTGTAGCATTCATGGTAGTTGGACAGAATCAGATAAAACTGTTACCTGTAAATGTAAACTCCTCGGTTGATAAGATTTTAGATTTGATACCCGAGCTTATAGAAAAAGCCAATGAAACAATAAGAAAGAAAATAACAGTAAAAAAGGAAGTCAGTACTGGTGATACAACCGGGAAAATTACACGGGAAATAGAAAATGAATAAGTGGGACTAACTAAGCCCACTTTTTTGCTATAATTAAAGATTTACCAAAAAATCTTTTTGGCATTTTTATTGTTTTAGTGTTAAAATAGTTACTAGCACACTTACTGGTATTTATAGTACACTATTATTAATTGTATGTTATGAATTTATCTTTATATTATACAGCAAAAGTGTCAATGGGGGATTTGGTATGATTTGTAAGGAAACTAATGTTCAACTGGAAAAGCTGCTTTCAAAGGGAAGTGTAGTGTATGTGAAACATTCCGGAATGTATGAGCCTTCATTGAGTGTAGTACAAAAGATCAATGAAAGAGAGATGCATATAAGCATACCTGAGGCCTTAATAGAAAGCAATGTATTAGTGGGTGATTGTTTAAGCTGCCAGCAAATAGATGGTGAATTTGAGTATGTTTTTCAGGGAATAGTTAATGATATAGAAATCAAACAACCAGGCTCTATATGTGTTTTTATAGAAAAAGTGAGCAAGTTTAAGAATAATAGGCTTTTTAAAAGATATTCCGTAAACTTTCAGGCAGACATATTAATGGCTGGGTCTGATGAAAGTATTTATTCGATTGTAAAAAATATCAGCATAATAGGTGCGGGAGTAATATCAAAGCAACACCTATATAAAGATACAATTATTACACTGAAAATTGCTACATTTATAAGCTGTGATGAAATGCTTGAATTCAAGGCAAAAATAGTACGGATTATAAAAAATGAAAATTTTTATGAATATGGTATTGAAATCATAGATATTGATAGTAAAAACAAAGATATCTTGGACAAGGTTATATTCTGTCTGAATACCAATGAAAATATATTTATTGAAGATTTACTGTAATAAATAAATTTGATAATAGGAAATAATATGGAACAGGTAAGATTGCAGAAATATCTGGCAGAGGCTGGTATTGCTTCTCGGAGAAAATCCGAAGAGCTGATACGGGATGGGCGTGTAACAGTTAATGGGGTCAGGATATCTGATATGGGTATGAAGGTCACCGGTAATGATTTGGTTAGCGTAGATGGTAAAAAGGTTGTTTTGGGAAAAAACAAAATATATATAATGCTAAATAAACCAGTAGGTGTAGTCACTACAGTAAAAGACCAGTTCGGAAGGCCTACAGTAATTGATCTGGTAAAGAATATAGATGAACGTGTCTATCCGGTGGGAAGACTTGATTATGACACTTCAGGACTTTTGATTCTTACAAATGACGGAGAATTTACGTACAGACTGACTCATCCCAAACATGAAATGAAAAAGGTATACCTTGCTGAAGTAGAAGGTATTCCGGAACAGAGTGATTTGGAGCAATTCCGAAATGGTATAAGGATTGAAGATTATACTACATCACCGGCTGAAATAAAAATAGTTGGTACGGGAAAAGCAGCCTCGGATAAAAGACAGGATATATCGTCTTTACTGCAGATCACTATCCATGAAGGTAAGAACAGACAGGTAAGAAAGATGTGTGAAGCAATCAAGCATCCGGTAATTAAACTTAAGCGGATAGCGATAGGTGATGTGAAACTTGGAGATTTGGAAGAAGGAAAATGGAGATATCTTAGTAAAGAGGAAATCCGTTGGCTGAACATTTAGGCGGGTATCAAGGGTTCAACCAGCGGATTTTGCTTATCGGCTATTTCTTTTTATGATGTGATTTATAGCTTGCACAAAGAGTTTCATCATATGGTGCTCCACTATCAGATTTGGCGGCAGCACTTACCTGGATAGCATCCAATGTACATAGATTTTCCTTTGGTGTATTATAAATACAGCTTCCTACAGAACATAGAATTCTTTGACAGTTTGCCATAGATATATACCTCCCGATAAAAATTCTTTGTACAACACTATTATTTTATGTATTTACATTTATTTTATATATGTATATATTTTTAAAAATGTATTTTAATATAGATTTTTTATAATAAGCCCCATGTTTCTGATTTTAGCACCAAAAAAGGCCTGTAGCTGTTTTGTCAGCTGCAAGCCATGGGTAGGTGTTTTGCTAAAAAGGAAATTGATTCATATAATCTCCTAAACCGGAGGCTACACTGGCAATTAAAACTATTAATACAATAAATAAAACTATACCGGTAACAATTTTTATGATTGTAGTTATCCCAAAGAGTTTAAAGTACTTTCCAAAGGAATTCATTGAGTCAGAAAGCCTTGAAAGATCATTTGATGATAAATACCGTTTTATTGAGTCTGATGCATTTAAAAGTTTTACACCTGAAATAATAAGAATAACACCTATAAAAGGTGACGAAATTCCTATAATAAGATACATTGAGGCTGAAAGTGTATAAACATTGCCTAATGCCTGATTTATTGCGTTGGTATTAGTATCTTGACCTACAAATGAAGCAAAACTTATCAGAAGGGATAATAAACTTCCCAAACAGGTTAAAGCACCTACAATGATATTAATAACTGCCCTGAAAGTACTCCAACCGGAGAGGCTTCTTAACTCCTTTAAAGAAAAGCTTATGTTTACACTTTGTTGGTTTGAAATTTGGGAATAACCGTTATATATGTTTGGCTCAACGGGAGCTGGCTGCTGATACTGGTTAGTATTTTCCGGCTCTTGGTTATTCGTTCCCTGGTTTCCGATTTCGTCCATTGTATTTCCCCCTCTTATATATTAGACATATTGCAAAAACATTATACCATTTCAGGAAATAAAGTGTAAATTGAATTTTTTACTTTAGATGAAAACACTTTTCTGTTTGTTATTGAAAATTTTATAGTATATTGTAGTCCAATTGTTTTTCATTAATTAATATTATGTATACACTATTGCTTTTTATTCAAAGGTTTTTTTAGAAAATTGTTTTATTTATTTGCCCTGAATAATAGAAGATGGTAAAGTAATGTATGTGTATAATTATTTCATGTGGAGGATTGTATGTTAGGTTTGTTGTTGATTCTTGTAATTGGCCTGTGCTTTTGTATATATAATCATTGGTTCCAGAAGGAAAAATATAAAAGGCTTATGGATGAAGAAATAATGAAGCAGAATAAGTTTAGCTCTCCAACTGCATGGCTATTCTATACATTAATATTTTTAGCAGGAATTTTCATTTTTTTCGGCTACTATGTATATGATTTATTTATTGAGATATTCAAGCTGAGCAAAACTTAGCTTAATATCCAGGTATATATAGGCTTTGGCTTGCTTCGTAAAGAATTATTTTGACAAAGTATACTTTCCAATTTAAAATTATAATGTTTGTAAAAAAAATGCCTATTCTTCTTTATTTTATAGATGTGGGAGGTTTTGTGATGTATCCAGCTCAATTGGGTTTTAAAATGCCGCCTGAATGGACCAAGCATGCCGGTACTTTTATGGAATGGCCTATAAAGGAAGCTCTATGGCCTGAACCTTATGAAGAGGTTTTAGAAGCTTTTGCAGATGTAGCAAAGAAAATTTCCAGATTTGAACCGGTTATGATGATAGCAAAGCCGGATCTCAGCGAGCAGGCAGTACGCTTCTGCGGCTCTGGGATAAAGATACTTGAAATGTCTCATGACGATTCGTGGATGCGCGATAATGGGCCAACATTTGTAATAAATGATGAGGGTGAACTGGCAGGAGTGAACTGGAAATTCAATGCATGGGGAGGAAAATACCCGTGTGAAAACGATAATCTTGTTGCTTCTAAGCTTTTACACACGATAGAAGTACCGTGTTTTGACGCACCTATAGTTATGGAAGGCGGTTCAATCCATGTAGATGGAGAAGGGACCCTGATCACAACCGAGGAGTGCCTTTTAAACAAGAATAGAAATCCTCATATGACCAGGGAGCAAATAGAGGATATTATAAAGAAATACGTAGGCATACAGAAGATCATATGGTTGAAAAAAGGACTTTATGGAGATGACACGGATGGACATGTGGATAATGTAGCATGTTTTGCGCGACCGGGTACGGTATTGATTCAGACGACTAAAAACCCTGAAAATCCGAATTGCCAAAGATCGGTTGATAATCTCGAAATACTAAGAAACACAACGGATGCAAAGGGTAGGAAATTTGAAATAATTGAAATAGAACAACCCGATGAAGGTTATTATAATGGTGCATATCTGACACTGAGTTATCTGAATTTTTACTTTGTAAATGGTGGTGTCATTTTACCGGTTTTTGGAGGCAAGTATTCCAGGACAGATAAAAAGGCTGAGGAAGTTTTAAAAAATACCTTTCCAGAGAGGGAGATAGTAACAGTTAACGGATTACCTATAATAAGGGGCGGGGGAAATGTACATTGCATTACCCAGCAAATGCCTGTAGGTATCCCGGCAAAAATCAGACAGGAATGACAGCACTTTATAGAGGTATATATTTGAAATGAGGCTAAGGAGGTTATTATGAGGAAAGTAACGGTAGCAGCAACGCAAATGAGCTGTACATGGGACATAAGAGAAAATATAAATAAGGCCGAAAAGCTTGTTCGTGATGCAGCTTCAAAGGGTGCTAATATTATTTTGCTGCAAGAGCTCTTTGAAACCCCCTACTTTTGTCAGAAGGAAGATATTGAGTATTATAAATATGCAGAACCAGTAGAGAAAAATACTGCAGTATCACACTTCAAAAAGGTGGCCAGAGAGCTTAGTATAGTTCTTCCGATAAGCTTTTATGAGAGAAAGAATAATGCAAGATATAATTCAGTGGCAGTCATAGACGCTGATGGTGAAGTTTTGGGAGTGTACAGGAAAACTCATATTCCGGATGGGCCTGGATATGAAGAAAAATTTTACTTTAATCCGGGTGATACAGGCTTCAGGGTGTGGGATACCAAATACGCCAGAATAGGTGTAGGAATATGCTGGGACCAGTGGTTTCCTGAAACTGCTAGATGTATGACGCTGATGGGTGCTGAACTGCTCTTTTATCCAACAGCCATAGGGTCAGAGCCTGAGGAGTCGGCTGATGCGGCAGTAGATTCAAGGGATCACTGGCAACTATGCATGCGTGGGCACTCTGCTTCAAATATTATTCCGGTGGTTGCATCAAATCGTATCGGGGCTGAAAAAATAAAGGATTCAAGTATTACTTTCTATGGTTCATCATTTATCACAAACCATGTAGGCGAAAAGGTGGCTGAGGCGGATAGGGGTTCCGAAACTGTCGTCGTTTCCGAATTCGATATTGATCAGATTGATGTATACAGAAGTTCATGGGGGATTTTCAGAGACAGAAGACCTGAGATGTATAAAGCTATAATGACCAGTGATGGATGTGTATAAATAAGCATACTGACACAAGAGGTTAGGTTAACAGGAGAGTCAGGGCGTATGCTGCTTATACGGCTTTGGTCCTGTAGCAATAAGCAGTACTATAGGAGTGGTGGATTTGTTTATAATAAAGAATTCCCTTGGACAATCCCATGATATAATAAGTCAGGTAGTAACAGAGGGGGATACTGTAATAGATGCTACAGCCGGAAATGGAAACGACACTGTCTTTTTAGCAGGTTTGGTTAAAGATAGTGGAAAAGTGTATTCATTTGACATACAGCAGCAGGCACTGGAAAAAACTAAAAAAAGGCTAAGTGAAAAAGGATTTGCTGACAGGGTAGAACTTATAAACGACGGGCATCAGAATATGGGATTATACGTGAAAACCGGTGTGAAAGCGGTTATGTTCAATCTTGGGTATTTACCCGGGGGAAATCATAATATCGGCACAAAAGGGGAAACCACAATAAAGGCAATAGAGAAGGCTATGGAACTCTTGAAGGTATCAGGAGTAATATCAATTGTGGTCTATTACGGAGGGGACAGCGGCTTCGATGAGAAGGAAGAAGTCCTGGAATATATAAAGAGAATAGATTTTAAAAAGTTTTCTGTTCTTCAGTCAGAGTTTGTTAATCAGCCTAATTGTCCTCCTATACTGGTATGTATACAGAAGTACAGTGAATAAAAAGCTCCGGCATTTTCATACAAATGCCGGAGCTTTTATTAATATATGAGAAATTAATTTGACATATTTAGGGAAATGTTTAGTTTTAATTGCTTTTTTACCAGGAAATTATTGCATTGAAATAAAAATTAAGATATAATTTTCATAATAATTAGTACCAGGTAATAATTTCATTTACTAATGAAATTGTTATAAAACATGAAAAAATCGGTATTATAATACTTATCCGGAAAATAAGTACATGATAAAAACATAAAACGTGATAATACGTTTTAAATCTTAAGGATATGAGGTGTAGAAAAATGTCAACAGTCGATAAAATAAAAGAGCTCCATGAGAGACGCGCGAGAGTTGAAACGGCAGGGGGAGCAGAAGGTATTGAAAAGCAGCATAAAGCAGGAAAACTCACAGCCAGGGAAAGGCTTCTGACACTTTTTGATGAGAACAGCTTTGTAGAAATGGACGCATACATAGAAAGCAGGGCTATAGATTTTGATATGCAGAAAAAGAAAGTACCGGGTGATGGTGTTGTTACCGGATATGGTACTGTAGATGGAAGGCTTGTATATGCATCGGCACAGGATTTTACCGTAATAGGCGGCTCACTGGGTGAAATGCATGCTTTAAAGATTACAAAAGCAATGGATATGGCAATAAAAATGGGAGCACCTTTTATTTGTATGAATGACTCAGGTGGAGCGAGAGTTCAGGAGGGTGTAGATTCTTTAAAAGGATATGGAGATATTTTTTATAGAAATACGCTTGCATCGGGAGTAATACCTCAGATATCAATTATAATGGGACCTTGTGCAGGTGGTGCCGTTTATTCACCTGCAATAACAGACTTTATTTTTATGGTGGAAAAAACGAGTTATATGTGTATCACAGGTCCTGAGGTAATAAAGTCCGTAACAGGTGAAATAGTTACAACAGAACAATTAGGTGGGGCGGATATACATAATTCCGTTAGTGGTGTAGCACATTTCAAATATACCAATGAGCAGGATTGTATTAATGAAATAAAAAGACTTATAAGCTTCCTGCCTGACAACAATTTGTCGGATGCACCTGCATACATAAGCCAGGATGATGCAAACAGAATAGCATCAGAGTTAAACGAAATTATCCCTGATGGAGCCAATAAGCCTTATGATATCAAGGATGTTATTGTAAGGGTTGTGGATAACGGTGACTTCATGGAGGTTCAGCAGCACTTTGCACAGAATATATTTATCGGTTTTGGAAGAATGAATGGAAGTACCGTAGGAATAATTGCTAATCAGCCTAATTTTTCAGCTGGCGTCCTGGATGTGAATTCTGCTGACAAGGCTGCAAGGTTTGTCAGATTCTGTGATTCTTTCAATATTCCTTTGGTTACATTTACGGATGTACCAGGTTATCTGCCGGGAGTAGGACAGGAGCACAGCGGAGTAATAAGACATGGGGCAAAGTTATTGTATGCTTTCTCAGAAGCAACTGTTCCAAAGATAAACGTTATATTGAGAAAAGCTTATGGCGGAGCATATATAGCTATGAACAGCAAACACCTTGGAGCGGACGTGGTACTTGCATGGCCTTCTGCAGAAATAGCAGTTATGGGTCCTGAAGGAGCTGCAAACCTGATATTCAGGAAGGCTATAAACGAAGCAGCTGATCCGGCAGAGGAAAGAAAGAAAAAGATAGAAGAGTATAGGGATAAATTCTCAACTCCTTACGTAGCAGCAGCAAGAGGATATGTTGATGATGTAATCGAACCATCTGAAACAAGGGCCAGATTGATTAACGCTCTGGAAATGCTGGCTAGCAAGAGGGAGACAAGACCTTCAAAGAAGCATGGAAATATTCCGCTGTAATATAAAAACCTTAAAATAAAAATTTAGGAGGATTCTTATGAAAAAATTCTTGATAAAAGTGAACGGAAATCAGTATGAAGTAGAAGTCGAGGAAGTAAAAGTAGAAGGTGCAGCTCCACAAGCCGCAAAAGCTGCTCCGGTTTCTGCCCCGGTTGCGCCGGCAGCTCCTGCAGCTCCTGCACCAAAGGTAGATACTGCTGTACCTGCTGGAGCTGCTACAGTAAAAGCTCCAATGCCTGGAACAATCCTTAAGGTGAATGTAAATGCAGGTGATTCAGTTAAAAAAGGACAAGTATTATTAGTTCTTGAAGCTATGAAGATGGAAAATGAAATAGTTTCTCCGGCTGACGGAAAAGTTGCAACTATAAATGTTGCAAAGGGTAGTACTGTAAATGCAGGCGATGTAATGGTTTCAATCGGATAAATTGTAAGATAAGGATCAGGATGAAAATCTTAATCTTTATCTTAAAATCTCATTATTATTTAAAGGAGATTTTAGATATGGGTAAAGTAAAGATCACCGAAACGGTTTTAAGGGATGCGCATCAATCCTTGATTGCAACCAGAATGAAGATTGATGAGATGCTCCCTATATTGGAAAAACTCGATAATATAGGATATAACTCCCTTGAAGCATGGGGGGGCGCAACTTTTGACGCATGCCTGAGGTTTTTGAATGAAGATCCTTGGGAAAGACTGAGAAAAATAAAAGATAAGGTTAAAAAAACCAGGCTTCAAATGCTTCTAAGAGGACAAAACCTACTTGGATATAAGCATTATGCAGATGATGTAGTCGAATATTTCGTTCAAAAAGCTGTTGCAAACGGAATGGACATAATCAGGATATTTGATGCTTTAAATGATGTAAGAAATATAGAAACTGCAATAAAGGCTTGTAAAAAAGAAGGCGGACATGCACAAGGTACAGTATGCTACACCATAAGTCCGGTGCATACTCTTCAGCATTTTGTAAATGACGCAAAAACTCTTGAAGAAATGGGCGCTGATTCTATATGCATAAAGGATATGGCAGGCTTGCTGATACCATACGAGGCATATGAACTGGTAAAAGCTATGAAGGAAAATGTAAAAGTACCTATTCAGCTTCATACCCACTACACCAGCGGAGTTGCAGCAATGACATACCTTAAGGCGATAGAAGCGGGCGTTGATATCGTAGATTGTGCTATATCACCTATGGCTCTTGGTACGTCACAGCCACCAACAGAACCTTTGGTAGCAACACTAAAGGGAACTGAGTATGATACGGGATATGACCTTAATCTGCTAAGTGAGATTGCAGATTATTTCAGACCTTTAAAGGACAGCTATGTCCAGAGTGGATTACTCGATGTAAAAATGATGGGCGTAGATGTAAACGCTCTTATTTACCAGGTTCCGGGCGGTATGTTGTCAAACCTTGTTTCACAGCTGAAACAATCCAATGCCATGGATAAATACGAAGAGGTTCTGAAAGAAGTACCAAGAGTAAGAGAAGATTTTGGATATCCTCCTTTAGTAACTCCCACAAGTCAGATAGTCGGTACGCAGGCTGTATTGAATATATTGACCGGTGAAAGGTACAAGATGGTGCCAAAGGAATCAAAGGGTGTTGTAAAAGGTGAGTATGGTAAAACACCAGCCCCTATACCCGAGGAAATCAAAAAGAAGATTCTTGGTGAAGAGGAACAGATTACATGCAGACCTGCAGACTTGATTGAACCTGAACTGGATAAGATAAGAGAACAAATTAAAGAATATATGGAGCAGGATGAGGATGTACTATCCTTTGCACTTCTGCCACAACCGGCGGAAAAATTCTTTAAATACCGTCAGGAAATGCGTAATAAAAAAGATAATCCGGCTGGTGAAAGTAATGATGAAATTATGGCTGTAATTTCTGCGGCGGTTGCATCTATGGAGACAACTCCAGGACACAAGCTTGTAGTAAAATCCTTCAGAAGGGTGCCTCAGACTGCTCCACTCTGGAGTACAGCCGGAAGGTTGCAGAGATTTCAATCGAAACTGTAAATGAAAATACATATAGAGAATTTTGCAGAAGACCAGTAAGCTGGAAATACTCCGGCTTACTGGTTTTTTCTTAAATGAGAACTATATTTATTACTAAAAAAAGAGAAGGAAATTGCTTTCCTTCCCTATAAAAAATCATTTTTTATCGAATCTTAACTATTTAGCGGCTGATTTTCTTCTTATCATCAGAAGTATGATTATAGCAATTGCTGCCAATAGTACAATTCCTGATAATACATAAATGATTGTATTTTTCACTGTTCCGGACCCGAGAGGACTCTTTGAATCTACCAGTACCATAGCTGTAAGGGCAGGTACTGTCAGTTTATTGCCCTTTACTTTGTCTAGTAGTTCAACACCGGCTTTCTCACTGTTTACAACTATATTCCAATCATCGGCAGGCAGAGTTATTTCCTTATCATCTTTATTTGCATTATACAAAACGGCAATGGTATTCCATGTATCACCATTAGCATTGTTATTCAGCGTATATCCAACCATGTTTTTGGGTATATTTTCCATGAATACTAAATTCTTCTGTACATCTTCGGTAGTTAGCATTCTGAAGGCAGGGTGTGTCTTACGCATAGTTATCAAGCCTTTATAGTACTCATATATATCCTTATATGTTGCTTTTCTGGACCAATCCAGTTGGTTTATATTATCTGGAGACCTGACACTGTCGCTGACCTTTTGTTTGGTAATCAAAAACTCTTCACCGCTCTTCATGAAGGGAATTCCCTGAGAGGTGAATACTATTGCCTGTGCCAGTTTATCCATCTTGATTCTGCTTTCTTCACTGTCATTAGGGTTGCTTATCTGAAGTTTATCCCATAGTGTATTGTTATCATGGCAAGAAGCATATGTGACTGTTTGTGTGGGATCCTTTGCATATGAGGCTTTTGAAATGATTACTTTTTCATAATTGATCTGAGGATGTTTTGTAGAGGCAACTACACCAAATTTGATTGTTTCTTCCATATCCTGTTTACCGCTTACAAAACCGTTATCTGTTAAATTAAATACATTCCCTTTGAGACCATCACGGATTTCATCACTAAAAACTGCAATGCCGTTAATCTTATGAGCGTTAGCTTTAATTGCCCTGTCCTCCACAGGCAATGGAGAACTTCCGCCGTTCCAACCTTCGCCATAAAGCAATATTGTCGGGTCAATTTTATTTAGTTCTTCACATATTATGTTCATTGTTTCTATATCATGCACACCCATAAGATCGAAGCGGAATCCGTCTATATGGTATTCGCTTACCCAGTATTTGAGTGAGTCGACTATAAGTTTTCTTACCATTGACCTTTCGGAGGCAGTCTCATTACCGCAGCCTGACCCGTTAGTATGTTTGCCCAGTTCATCCTTGCGATAGTAATAATCGGGGACAAGAAGGCTTAAGTTTGAATCATCGGCCTTAAAGGTATGATTATAAACTACATCCATAACTACACGAAGTCCATTTTCATGCATTGCCTTAACAGCCTGCTTGAATTCTTTAATACGGACTGCTCCGGAATATGGGTCGGTAGAATATGAACCCTCCGGCACATTGTAATTCTGAGGATCATAACCCCAGTTAAATTCATTTTTTTCAAGGCTAGTCTCATCTATAGTGTGATAGTCGTATGACGGCATCAAGTGCACATGGGTAATACCCAGATCAGATATATGGTCTATACCTGTTTTTTCACCCTCAGGACTTACTGTACCTTTCTCTGCAAATCCCAGGTATTTACCCTTGTTTTTTATTCCTGAAGTTTTACTCATAGAAAGATCTCTTACATGTATTTCATAAATAACAGCGTCTGTGAAGTTCTTAAATTCGGGTTTTGTATCTTTATCCCATCCCTCGGGATTTGTTTCCGATAAATCTACTACCATGGCACGTAGGCCATTTGCTCCAACCGATTTTGCATATGGATCAACACCTTCGTTGAAGTGTCCGTTTATATTTACTTTAAACGTATAAAACTTACCTTTGAGATCGCCGTCAACAACTGCAACCCAGGTACCGTTGATATCTTTTTTCATACTGATTTCCTTTTCAGGGCTTCCATTGAGGCATTCCTTGTATAATACAAGTTTAGCTTCATCTGTTGTAGGAGCCCATAAACGGAAGCTGGTTTTTTCTTTTGAGTAAGTTGCTCCCAGGTCATTTCCTTTGTATGTGAAAAGATCAGAAAATTCCTTGCTCCCAAAAACCTGACTCAGTATTAAAGCTGCCTCCTTATATCCTTCTTTATGGATTTTGTAGTTACCGTTAAAACTCAGATTATCCTTCGTTATTATAGTAAATTTTTTTGAATAACCCTCAGTGGTAGCATCTTTACTCAAAACCTTTTCAATATTGACAATTGTATTTCCGGCTTTTAGGATAAAACCGTCCTTATTGTCTTCTGTGATTTTTAAAGGAATATTTACCTCTGCTTCTATACGATTCATCCCGGAAACTCTTGCATTTTGTATCTTAGGTATACGATCTATGTCAGATACTTTGTATGTAACTCTGGGATCATCCTGCATCAGGTATACGTTAATTACACCTTTTGAATCAGCTTTTGAAACAAGTATAGCCCTGTCTGAATTTGTGTCTTTTGCGGCGAACTCATTGTCTGAGGTGCTTTTTCTAATGATAAGGCCTATATTTTTTTCATTTTTCATACCACTGAAATTTACTTCGGTAACTTTACCGAAAGAATCTTCACCGGTAAAGCTATATGATTTCCCTTTTCCGTCACTACCCTTCCATAGCCAGAAATTCCATCCGTCATAGTTGTTATCATAACGGAAGTAATGCAGCTTTACCGTCACATTATCAAATTTCGAAGCTTCAGGTTTTTTTACCTGGTCTGCAGAGGTGTAAGTATTTTCATCACCTGAAACCAACCATACCTCAGCGAGACCATTTTTAACATCTATATTTCTGTCTTTGTCTATATCCTTTTTCCAGTCGTTGGTTCTTACTATAAAACCGACCTTTTTTGCTTCTACAGGTAAAACTACGTTTGTTGATGTTCCATACTCATCTTCTTCAGTAAAATTATAGGCTTTGCCCTCCACACCATCTGCCCACATCCATACGTTCCATTTTGAATAATCTCCGTCAGCCCTGTAATAATGGATTTTTACAGTGGTTTTTCCTTCCGACCTGACTGTTAAAGGTCCAAAACCCACTATAATGCCCAGTGTAAAAAAACATACTGTGATTAGTGCCAGAATTTTTCTTTTCATCTGAAACCCCCTTAGTTAGTATTGTTGATTTATAAAACCATTTTCCACAAATAGTCAGTTTGCAACTAAGATGCAAACGATTACATGAAAAATGGAATATATACAAAAAGGCTTTTTTGAGTATTCTAAACTGTTGGAATGCCAGTAAATCCTGAAATTTCAACATTATATATATATTGGCAGGGTGACACATGCATTGTTAGTACTGCATGACATAGATTTAGTTTTTACTTAAAACTTAAGTAATGCAGATATATAAGGTATGAAACCGTTTTCATTAATATCTTGTTTATTAAATAATATAACATTAAAACCAAAATATTACAATAAAAATATATAAATGATTATGCGATGCTGTTTACCAGATGTGATTTTCTTCTTTCTTATAGCAATAATGATGCAGGTATATGTAGTTTGTCTTATTACTGTAATAGGAGAGTACTTTTACCTTGCTGCCTTTTTTGATATGTTTACCGCATTTTAGGCAAAAAAGACCTGAAAGGGAAGTGAAATCATCATAAATTTCGAGTTTAGTTCCTTCTATTTTAGACCAGCTTTTCCATCCGTTTTTACATAAACCAATCCTGTTTTCATAATCGGCAAAAACCCATCTCAGAAGTTTATGAAAGTGAAATGGGTAATGCGTATATTTTATGTATTGCTCGGGCAGGCCCAGCCTGATGGTATATAGTTCAAAATTCTTTTCGACTATTTCCTGAATGCGCCCTGTTATATGCGTACCGTACCAACAATAATTGTTATCATTAAGCCAGGTTTTTAGTTTTTCAAACATGTAACCTCTGCAAACTTCTATAGTTTCGCTAACTAACACCTTCAGCTCGGAAAATGCCTTCCTGACTATATTTACTACTTCATCAAGATAAAGCTTCTTTTTGAAGTTTTCCTTATCATATAACTCGACTGGAATAATATCAAAATAATACTCGTTTGTTTCAGGCCTGTAAACGCCGATACAGGTACCCCCAATAAAACTGCCACTGCCTGCATCATCTATTTGTATCATAAGATCCACCTTTATCTATAAACAAAACTGTTAGATTATTATCTGCATTATCAAAAACAGTATTCCTTAGTTTGCAATTTTGCAAGCACTTGATTTTTATCCTGCAAAAATGTAATATAGATATGAAATACACCTATTTTCGGGAGGTCGCACATGGAAGGAAAATCACAGGATTTGATTTCAAAGATTCATACAAGTATGCCTGAATTGAGTAAAGGACAGAGATTAATAGCCAACTATATAATAAATCATTATGATAAGGCAGCATTTATGACAGCCGCTAAACTTGGCGATATTGTGGGTATAAGCGAGTCTACGGTTGTAAGGTTTGCCATCGAGCTTGGATACGATGGTTATCCAAAGCTCCAGAAAGTGCTGCAAGAGTTAATAAAAAGTAAGCTTACAGCTGTCCAAAGAATAGAAGTTTCTTCAAAACGCATAAATGAAGAAAATGTAATTAAGAGTGTGCTTCAGGCCGATCTGGAGAAAATTAAGCTTACGATGGAAGAAATTAACCTTGATGAATTTAATACTATTGTGGAAAAAATATTAAAAGCAAAGAGAATATATATTCTTGGAGTAAGAAGTTCTGCTCCTTTGGCAAGCTTTCTGGGCTTTTATTTCAACCTTATGTTCGATAACATCAGACTTGTGCATACTACTAGTGTCAGTGAGATGTTTGAACAGAT